>JAUXNL010000402.1 GCA_030684415.1 Moraxellaceae bacterium
GGTGCTCACGCCGCTGTTCGTGATGGTGCTGCGCCGCATTACGCCCACCGCCGCGCCCTCCATGGACGGCGTAGAAGAAGCGCAGCAGCAAGCCGGCAGCGTGCTCATCATCGGCTTCGGCCGTTTCGGGCAAATCGCCAGCCAGAGCGTGCTGGCGCGCGGCTGCAGCGTCACCATCATCGACACCGACACCCAGCGCATCCGCGACGCCGCCGACTTCGGCTTCAAGGTGTACTACGGCGACGGCACCCGCCTCGACGTGCTGCACGCCGCCGGCGCCGCGCAGGCCCGCGCCGTGCTGGTGTGCGTGGAAAGCCGCGAAGGTGCGCTGCGCACCACCGCCTTGCTGAAAGAAACCTTCCCGCTGACCCGCGTGCTGGTGCGTGCCTACGACCGCGAACACGCCCAGGCACTGGTGAAAGCCGGCGCCGACTATCAAATCCGCGAAACCTTCGAATCCGCCATGCTGTTCGGGCAGGAAACGCTCAAGGCGCTAGGAGTGGACGCCGACGAAGCCGAACAGATCAGCGCCGACGTACGCCGCCGCGACCACGAACGCTTTGTGCTCGAATCCTGCGGCGGCATTTACGCCGGCACCGCGCTGATACTCGGCAACAAGGCCGACAACGCCGCCGCCACGCCAAGCGACGCGGCGGGCAGTGACAAAGGCAGTGACAGTGGCAGCACAAAGGACGAAGCGGGCAGGGCGGAGTAAATAACGCCAAGCACGGATCGCTTGCCGGCGCGGGAAGAAAATTCATCGCCCAAGGCATGTTGTGCGCGCCGGCACATTTTTGGCTACCGGCTTGCGGCATCCTGCGGGCGGCCACGCCCCCATAAGCCGTCCGCCACAAGCCGCCCCTTTTGCTGGACGTCGCCACAGGGCCGTTGGCAGAATCAGCGCCCCGTCGTCCGGGCCAGCGCACGGCGCGCACGGACGGCCGCCGATGCACACAAGAGTCAGGAGGATATTCATGAACAAGGTCGTTTTTGCCACCACACTTCTTATGCTCTCAGGTTTTTCGCAGGCCCAGAGCTGCGAAAACACCTTCCAGTCCGTGGGCGACCCCCGCAACGGCCTGTTCTTTTCTGGCCAGGTAAAAGTGCCGGGCCTAACGCCACAGAGCGCGCTCGGTCAGATGCAGCAGATTGCGCTGGATAGCGGCTACAAGGTTGGCGGCGAGCTCATCCGTGGCGGCGCCGGCGAGCTGTATTTCATTCAAGACAGCAACAACCCCGCCGTCGTCATGCTCGCCACCGCCGACAAATCCGGCCGCGTGAGCATCAGCACCAAACTCGCCCGTGGCCAGAAAACCGAGGCGGCTGCCGTGCGCACCGAATTCTGCTCGCTGCTGGGCAAACTCAAGACCGGGAAAGAGGGCGAGGCCATTGCCACGGCGGCGCGCGAGAAAACTGGCGTTAACCGCGTAACTGATGCCAAGGCCGAAAAGCTCTCCGCCGAAATCGGCAAAGTCGTGAAAAAAGCCCTGGCGCCTGTTGCGGCCAAGGGCCAGTTGAGCCGCGCACTGATCGGCACCGGCGTATCGGCAACCTCTGGTGAATACGAAGAAGCGTTTGTCTCGGTGCGTGCTCAATACATCGGCCGCCAATACCGTGTGGATGGCCAGATTTACACCGTCGGCGGCTCGCCCCTGCACGGCGACATGGAAGTGAATTATCTGGTCACGCAAACCCGCGGCTTGCTGGGCGTGCGCCAGGAAACCCAGTTCAACAGTCTGAACTACCAGATCAAATGTGCACTGGCCAAAGACCAGGCCAAGTTCTTCCTCACGCTGTCTGAAGGTAACTTTGCCACGCTGATCGGCACCGTGACCGACATGCAGCCCGGCGGCCTGGTGCTGAGCGATTGCCGGCAGGCGAACTGAGTGCAGAGTTCCGCTTTGCCGGTTTGATGGCTGGCGAGATGATCGGCGGCAGCGTTTCAGTGAAAAGGCCCGGATATTCCGGGCCTTTTTTTGGCGCAATTTTCTGCAGCGACTCCGGGCTCGGCGTGCTCGCACAAGCGTTGTGCTGACGCGAGAAGCCGTTAGCCCTTGGCCCGCACAATCGGGCCAATTGCGCTGCCGTGCGGTCACGCTGATTAGCGGGAGCCGCCGCCGCATGCAGCAGCGTAGAATCCTCACGCACTGATCACTATCTGCCCGGCACCTTCACCGGACTGACCTTCATGAAAAAACTGGCCATCGCCGCCGACCCCGAGCGGCTGGATACCTGGATCAAATATCACAAAACCCTCTGCGCCAGCTGCCGAGGCACCTGCTGCAGCCTGCCGGTGGAAGTGCGCCTGGACGACCTGATCCGCATGGGCGAGGCAGACGAATTCGAGCGGCAAGAACCGCTCAAGCCGATTGCCCGGCGCCTGACCAAGGCCGGCATCGTCGGCCACTTCAATCAAAAGAGTGGGTTGTTCACGCGGGCCCGGCGCGCCAATGGTGACTGCCTCTATCTTGATCCGGCCAGCCGTCTTTGCAGGATTTACGAAAAGCGGCCGGATACCTGCCGTCATCATCCGCAGATTGGCCCTCGGCCGGGGTTCTGCGCGTGGCAGCCCAAGACGGCGCACCTGCCCGCGTAATCAGAGGAAACCAACGCCAACGGCTAGCACTGCCAGGCGGCAGGGTTCGTGCTATGCTCAAGTTGTCATCTGGTGATAACTCGTAAGGACGCCGTTGATAACATGAACAAAACCAAAGGATTGGTGCTGTGGCCAGAGATGACGACATAGAGAACCTGCTATTGATGAGCGGCGAGGTCTTCCCCATGGACAACGGATTCTGGACCAAAATTGAGGCATGGCGAATCGAGCCTAACGACCATGTTCCCCATGGGATTCGCTACAGCCTGACGCTGCATAACCGCCAGAATCAGCGCGTTCTGGGATTCGACAATGCTCATGGGGTCAAGGCAGGAAAGCGATTTCAGGCACGACGCATTGCTTGGGATCACCGCCACCAGTTGGTTGAGGTGGCGCCCTATGAGTTCAAGAGCGCGGCACAACTGCTGGATGACTTCTGGAATGCTGTCGATGGCGTTATCAGTGCACCACGAGGTAGATGATCATGACAATGCAAGTTTTAAAAGTTGGCATTATTTCTCGTGAAGACTACATCATGAGGACGAAGGCGATTGCCAAAGGCGAGTATCGCCCCAAGAAAGATGAACCTAAAGTATGGTTCGAATCGTTGAAGTCCATGGCGGAGGTGCTAAGCAACGAGAATCAGGAGCTGCTGCGCTTGATTCTGGAAAAGAAGCCCAAATCGCTTACCGACCTGGAGGTTCTGTCTGGCCGTAACAAAAGCAATCTTTCCCGAACGTTAAAAACGTTGGAGCGATATGGGATTGTGGAATTAGAAAGGGATAACCGGAAACTCATTCCGAAAGTGCATGCCATCAATTTCAGTGTGGAATTTGGCCTGACACATCGTTATTTTGACAAATCGAGAGATAGATTGGCTTGTGCTTAAAAAATGCTCACCAAGGGTAATACCCTAGCTTCCCAAGCTAGAGCCGTGGGTTCGATTCCCATCGCCCGCTCCACATCAAAAAGCCCGCGATTGCGGGCTTTTTTCATTCTGAGATTGGGCGTGGTCAGCCTTGTCCGGGTCAACTGTTAGGACTTTCATGCAGTCCCTCACCAGGCTATTTTGACGCATACCCTAACAGGCATCAGAAAGAGCTAGAGCAGCATCAGCCAAGGCCCTTGATCTCATCTCATGAAGCACAGGGGTGTCGTTCCCTAGCCGGATAAAGAATTGCGGCGGCTGAAACCCGGTAGATAGCTCCCGCATGTCCTTTAACGAAATTGGCGTTTTGAGCTCTTCAGCCTCCACAAGAACAAGTGCAACTCCCTTTTCGAGTCCATCAAAATATTCAAAAAACTCGCCTCTGGAAAGCCCGGAAATCTTTCCAAACTTCCTCCAAAGTGTAGCGGGCGCCAGGGCGTGAATAGACTCAACTTTGGCTCGACCCATGACAGATCCTACAGGCAACTTCACATATATCCATACCGTAGTGCTAGGGGATACTTGCATGGATCGGCGCCTTAGCTCAACGCGCTTAAAGCCAGAAAAAATATTATCCGCATGTCGTCTTTCTAAAGAAATTAGGATGTCATCACCAGCGGTCATGATAGCGCCTCTTTCAAAATTGACTGTAGCTGGCTATCTGATATTTTCTTTGTCGAAATCAGATCAGTATCTCTTCCGCAACCTATTCTTTTCAAAAAACTCAATGGAATGGGCTGCTTCATAACATGAATGTTATCAAATACCGCAACCGCCTTCATGTTGGATTTTCCGATTCTTTTTAGAGAGTCCTTTGTCAGGACTGACCTCTCAAGATCATTCCCTTCAATATCATCTCCGGATCGAAGATAAGAATGCCGACATCTCGCCAGAGCGATAATAGACTTTCTCCCCCCTTTCTTTGCTGACTCGTAGAAGAGAATAAGATTCCCTCTTCTGAAATGTTTCAAATTCTTTTTGTCACTCAAATAATGTTTGTCTTTGAATAACGAGGAGCTTCTCAGGGGGAGAAATGACATTTGCGCGGAGTGCCCAAGGAGCTCCTCCGAGAACTCCTTCTGAATTGGTGTAATTACTGCCGGCCTTCCCTTCATGCAGAGAAGAACCGGGCTTAGCAAAGTTTCAATCTCGTCTAAAGGTTGAAATGTCCTATTCCCATTTGGCGTGAAAATCTCAAGTTGCTGATCGGGATTCATGTAAATAGGGGCTTTCTCAGGAAGACGAAGTCCAATTCTTTCGGTAAGATTTTTTCGAAATGAAAGCCATTGCGCCTCGGTTACAATAGAGCCCACAAACAGCTTCGTTAGGAGTTGCTGATTGGCGGTGCCTCGGAAGCCAATATTTATTGCCAACTTGATCCTCCCCCAGTTTCCCGGACACCCGGATAAGCGTAACTTTCCGACCGAGGTGACCCATGAAAACCAATCCCTGCGCAGCCAAGCCGCGCAC
>JAUXNL010000420.1 GCA_030684415.1 Moraxellaceae bacterium
GAGGACTGTCTGAGTGGCCGCGCAGCGGACGCGAGTTCCGCAGCCCCCGCTGACGGATGCGCACCGCAGGGAACCCCGCAAAGCGGGGCGAACGGCCCGGGGTCGCCTTTCTTTGCTTACTTTCTTTGGCGAAGCAAAGAAAGTAAGCCCCCGCCGGGCAGGCGCACCCCCTCTCGCAGAGAAACCGCCCGCGCCAGCACATCAACACACTCGCCCAAAACGGGGCCAGCGCTGAAGCAGAGCACGTCCCTCACCCTGGCCCTCTCCCGGAGGGAGAGGGGATCGCAACTGCACCGGGATCGCGCGTTAGCGACGGACAGGCGCACGGCTGCTCGCAAAGCAACTATCGTCGCCCCTAACCCAGCAAGGAACATCTGTAGCAACACATCGTGCAGAAAGAGCTGGTGCAACGCCTACTGCCAATCCGGGTCCGGCAACTGCGCAAACAACGAGCGTAACCCTTCCGACCACGCCCGGCGTATCGACTGGAAATACGGATTGCTGTCCAGCACCCGATGCTTTTCCGTCACCGCCAGCGTATCGCGGTGATAACAGAGCAAATCAATCGGCAATCCCACCGACACATTACTCTTGATGGTGGAGTCGAACGAAATCAGCACGCATTTGGCCGCCTCGCTCAGCGATGTCTCATGCGTCACCACCCGATCCAGAATCGGCTTACCGTATTTGCTCTCACCAATCTGGAAATACGGCGTATCCGCCGTGGCCTCGATGAAATTACCTTGCGGATAAATATTGAACAGACACGGCTCTTCACCCGCAATCTGCCCCCCCAGCAGGAATGACGAGCCGAAATCCACGCCTGACTGTGCCGGCACTTTGCTGCTGTCGCGCTCGATCACTTCCCGCAAGGTCTCACCCACCAGGCAAGCCACGTCATACATGGACGTTTGCGTGAACAGGTTGTCCTGCTCGGTTTTCAGGCGCCGGCGCAACAAGCTGACCGTACTCTGCGTGGTGGCAAGATTGCCGGCCGAAAGCAGCACGATGACTTCTTCACCAGGCTTTTCCAGCACCGTCATCTTGCAAAAAGTCGCGACATGATCGACACCGGCATTAGTGCGGCTGTCCGAGGCCATCACCAGTCCATCGGCCAGTTTCATGGCCACGCAATACGTCATTGCTGCTGTCCTTGCTGCTGTTGCTGGCGCACGAACTCCGCCTGCTCGGCCGCGGTGCGCGGTGCGCTTTGCTGCGCCATGACCTGCACTTCAGCCAGCATCAGCTCACCACCGCCGCCACGGCGCATGCCACGTACCGGGCAAGCATCCAGATAATCCATGCCCACCGCCAATTTGAGATGGTGCTCACCGGCATGGCAGCGATTGACGATATCAATGCCGTGCCATTGCCCTTCCACAAACACTTCGGCCCAGGCATGGCTGGCCATGTGGCCCTCGGCATGGCCCGGTGAATTCACATAGCCGCTGACATAGCGTGCCGGCACGCCCAGATAACGGGCGCAGGCCAGAAAGACATGCGTGTGATCCTGGCAAACGCCGCTGGCGGCCATGAAGGCTTCGGCGGCAGTGCTGGCCACATGTGTGACGCCCGGCGTGAACGGCAAGTGCGCCGCAACAGCGGATGACAAGGCGTCCAGCGCCTCCAGCCCCATCGGCCATTCGCTGTAGTCCTCGGCAAACGCCATCATCGCGGCATCCATGCTGGTCAGTTGGGTGGCGCGCAAAAACGGACGCGGATCGCCATCACTGTCACAGATGCGATCACCGGCTTCTGTTTCCACGATACCGGTGGCGCGGATGCGTATCTCGCTGTGCGGCATGTCCAGGGTCAGCACATGCAGCACGTTACCGAAGGCATCAGAGCCCGCCGTCGCCGGCGACGGCAGCTCCAGCTTCCACTCCAGTACACGCTGGCCCTCGCCGTTTTGCGGTGTCAGACGCAAGTACTGCGTGCTGTGGGCAACGGCGGCGTCATAGCGATAAACCGTTTCATGATTGATGGTCAGGATCATTTTGTATTCCTCTGGCAGGCAGTGACGGGACACCGGCGGCCTTTGTGTCGTTACTCAGGTTTCAAGCGTTCAGTGTCAAACACTCGGGTTTTAACAGCTTGCTGAAAAATGCTTTTCATCAAGCTGTTTCCCGGCCAAGGATGGCCGGGTCGCGAATCAATCACGTCCCAGTGATTGATTCAGCGTGGAGCGATTCCGGACATGTGCCTACATTGCGGGCTGAAAAAGCCCGGATGGGCGTTTTTCAGCAAGCTGTTAAAGTGCTCTGGTATCAAGCACTCACGTTTCAAGGTAGGCGCTATGCACGCGTGCCCCAAGCTCGTGGGTGTCAGTCAGGAACTGTTCGAGACAGGGCTGCAAGCCTTGGGCAATCACGTCATCGATGCGACCGTAATGCAGACGCGCATGCATTTCGGCCGCCAGTCGCTGTGCATCAATGCCACTATTGCCACGAATCTGCTCTAGCGTCTGCGTAATTTCGTTCAGGCAGGCATGTAGCGAACGCGGCAAGTCATCGCGCAGCAACAGCATTTCCGCCACCTTCACTGGCTCGATGCTGTCACGGTAAATGTCGCGATAGGTTTCGAAGGCAGACAGCGAGCGCAGCAATGCGGTCCATTGGTAGTAGTCGGCGGCACCGCTCTCGGAAAAGAACGTGGGCGACTTCACCAGCAGGATGCGCGCGGTATTGTCGGCACGCTCCAGAAACGTGCCCAACCGCGAAAAATGGAAAGCATCGTTGCGCTGCAAGGTGCCGAAGGTAGCGCCGCGAAACAGATGCGAGCGCTCTTTCACCCAGTCCAGGAAACGCGACACCCCCATGCGCTTGAGCTTGTCGCGGTTCATCGCCGCGATTTCCAGCCAGGTAGAATTCAGTGTTTCCCACATCTCGCTGGTGATCTTGCCGCGCACGACATGACCGTTCTCGCGTGCCATGCGCAAGCAGGAATAAATGCTGGACGGATTGTCCGGATTGAGCGCAAAGAAAATCAGCACTTCATCTGCTGTCGGCGAGGGCCGCGTCGCCAGAAACTCCTGACGCAAGCCCGCAATATCCAGCGGCGCCAGTAGCTGGTCTCGGCCGATGCCACCGGGCATCAGCGCAGAGCGCGAACTCACGTCGAGTACGCGCGCGATGTTTTCAGCGCGCTCCATCTGGCGCGACATCCAGTAAATGCAGGCAGCGGTACGGCTTAGCATGCGGCCTCCGGCGAGTTGTCTTCGAGCACCCAAGTGTCTTTTGTGCCACCGCCCTGCGAAGAGTTAACGACGAGTGAGCCCTCTTTCAGCGCGACACGGGTCAGGCCACCCGGTACCAGACGGATGTCGCGCCCTGAGAGCACAAAAGGACGCAGGTCGATATGGCGCGGTGCAATCCCGGCTTCTACAAACGTGGGGCAGGTAGAAAGGGCGAGCGTCGGCTGCGCAATGAAATCCGCAGGACTGGCCAGAATACGTGCACGGTAGGCTTCGATTTCCGCCTTGCTGGCGGCCGGCCCGACCAACATGCCGTAGCCACCGGAACCATGAACTTCTTTCACCACGAGATCGTGCAGGTTTTTCAGCACATGCTCGCACTCCTCCGGCTTGCGCAACTGCCAGGTTGGCACATTGTTGAGCACCGGCTCCTCGGTGAGGTAGAAACGGATCATGTCGGGCACATACGGGTAAATCGACTTGTCGTCGGCAACGCCCGTACCCACCGCATTGGTAATCGCCACACGGCCTTCACGATAGACCGAGAGCAGGCCGGGCACGCCAAGCGCGGAGTCGGGCCGGAAGGCCAGAGGATCGAGGAAGGCATCGTCGATGCGGCGGTAAATCACATCCACTCGGCGCGGGCCGTATGTCGTACGCAACTGCACAAAGCCATCCTTCACAAACAGATCCTGACCTTCGACCAACTCGACGCCCATCTGCTGTGCCAGGAATGCATGCTCGAAATAGGCGGAGTTGTAGCGCCCCGGTGTCAGCACCACTACCGTCGGGTCGAGCACGCCAGCCGGTGCCGCCGCGCGCAGGGTATCGAGCAAGAGATCAGGGTAATGCTCGACCGGCGCCACCGCATGTGACGAAAACAGCTCAGGGAAAAGCCGCATCATCATCTTGCGATTTTCCAGCATGTAGGAAACGCCGCTCGGGGTGCGCAAGTTGTCCTCGAGCACGTAGTACTCGCCATCGTTATTGCGCACCAGATCAATGCCGGCGATATGCGAATACACCTTGTTCGGCAAGGTCACGCCCTGCATGGCGAGCTGATAGTCCTGATTGGTCAGGATCTGCTCGGCCGGTACCACGCCGGCTTTCAGGATGTGCTGCTCGTGGTAGATGTCGTGCAGGAAGAGATTGAGCGCGAGCGCGCGCTGCTTCAGCCCACGCGCCACCACTTCCCATTCCGATGCGGGGATGATGCGCGGAATGACATCAAAGGGAATGAGACGCTCGCTGCCCTCCTTGTCGCCATACACGGCGAAGGTGATACCGACACGGCGGAACAGCCAGTCGGCCTCGGCACGTTTCTGTGCAATCTCGTCATCGGGGCGGGCGTGGAGCCAGTCAGCGAAGGCCTTGTAGGCCGGCCGAATCTTGCCGGGGCCCGCAAACATTTCATCATAAAAGCGGGGAGAGTCGCCCATGTTGCACTGCCTTGATTGGGGTCAGTTCCAACAATGCACGCCGTGTGCCACCGCCGCTTTTCCAGCAATTTCAGGGGATTGGCAGGGTACGTCATCCGCATCGCCTCATTCTGGGGCGGCGCACCGCAAAGCGCGCACCATTATGCGCACCTCTACAGGGCATGCGCCGGGCATGGCTCTGGTCGGGCCATGGCGCCTGAATGTGGGCCATCGAATAGAGCGTGGCAGCACCAGGACCGACACACCAACGGACTCTGCGCCCGCCAGCCCTATCAGGCCGGCGCAGAGTCCGGCCCTGACAATGGCGGGCCGCCCAGCCAGCACACCCAATCATGGATGCAGATGATAACGATTTGCATTAGCAAAACAGCTTCCCTAGAATCGCGCCATTCGCACCCTGCCCGCTGTGATGCCAGCCCGCTTAACTCTTGGAGAGTCCCCCCGATGCGCCAGCCCATGAACTTCCGCCCTCTGCCCCTTGCCGCCGCAATTGTCAGCGCGCTTGCAAGCCTCAGCGCCATGGCCAACGAAGCAGACACCGAGTTGCCAGCGGTTGAAGTCGCCAGCGAAGCCGCCGTGCCCTACAAGGCAACGACGGTGAGCTCACCCAAGCTGACCCGTCCGCTGCTGGATACCCCACAGACTGTCAATGTGGTGCCGCAAGCCCTGCTGGAAGAACAAGGCGTGCAAAGCCTGCGCGATGCTCTGCGCAACGTCACCGGCATCAGCATCCAGGCCGGCGAAGGCAACCCACCCTCGGGCGACCAGCTCAAGATTCGCGGCTTCAGTGCCCGTGACGACATCTATGTCGACGGCATCCGCGATGTCGGCAATTACTTCCGCGACCCGTTCAATGTCGAGCAGATCGAAGTGACCAAGGGCCCGGCCTCTGCCTATGCCGGCCGTGGCTCAACCGGCGGCACCATCAACATGGTCAGCAAAGCACCAAAACTCGAGACCATCCGCACGGTTGAACTGACCGCCGGCACTGATGCCACCAAGCGCATCGCACTCGACATCAACACCCCGCTGGAAAGCGTTGCCAATGCGGCTTTCCGTCTGGGCGTGATGTCGCATGATGCGGAAGTCGCCGGGCGTGACCATGTCGAGAATCATCGCGTCGGCATTGCGCCTTCGCTGGCCTTCGGTATCGGCACCGACACCCGCCTGACTCTGTCTTACCTGCACATGAGCCAGGACAACCGCACGGATGGCGGCATTCCGAACGGCCGCAACCCCTCGTTGGCCGGCTCCGGCTTCGAGGGCAAACCAGCACCGGTAGCGACCAGCAATTTCTACGGCTATCGCAACGACTACCAGGACCTGACGGCCGACCAGGCGACCGTCAAAATCGAGCACGATGTGAATGAATCGCTGTCGCTGCGCAACCAGACCCGCTGGGGCCGCACCCATAACGACTCGATTTTTTCCTCGCCCCGCTTCACTCCCGGCGGCCTCACCACAATTGACGCCACGACACAGGTCGTGGGCAACCGCAAGCCGCGCGACCAGGTCGACACCCTGCTGGCAAATCAGTCCGACCTGACCTTCAAATTCGATACTGGCGCTCTGCGTCATACACTGGTCACGGGCGCAGAAATCTCGAAGCAACACAGCGAAAACCGTCGCCGTCTTGACGTCAACGGCCCGGCCACCAACCTGCTCAACCCTGTCTATCAGGACGCACCGAATATCCCCTACCACGGCACCAGCGCCGAGCTCACCACCGAGCAGTTCGGCATTTACCTGTTCGACACGATCAAGATCAGCGATCAATGGGAAGTGAACGGTGGCCTGCGTTGGGACGAAGTGAAAAGCGAAGTGCAGGGCCACGACAGCACCGGCAATTTCGCGGCCTATGAGCAGCGTTTCAGCAAAACCGACCGCGAACCCAGCTCAAGCTTGGGCCTGGTGTTCAAGCCGATGCCGAATGCGAGCCTTTACGCAGGCTGGGGCACCTCTTTCGTGACGTCTGGCGTTGCCGATGTCGTGCAACTGGCTGGCACAGGCACCAATGCCACCGCCATTACCAACCCCGGTTCTTTTGGTGCCGATCCGGAAAAAAGCGAAAGCACCGAACTCGGCATGAAGCTGGAGCTGCTGGACAACCGACTGGCACTCAACGCGGCCATTTTCCGCATTACCAAAACGGATGCGCGCACGCCGGGAGGCCCGGGTGAACCCTCCGTGGTGCTCGATGGTGAACAAGAAATCGAGGGCGCCGAGCTCAGCGTCAGCGGTAAGGTGACCCCGGACTGGAACCTGTTTGCCGGCTACACCTACATGGATGGCAAGATCACCCGCTCGAACACGGCGG
>JAUXNL010000431.1 GCA_030684415.1 Moraxellaceae bacterium
GTGAACTCTTCCAATATCTTCGAAGACCAAAGTCATAGCGCGTAGTTCACTATCACCGGTTGACGCTACGGTCTGCGGATGCTTCGCAACTCAAACAGCGGCCACCTCACGTGGATGATCAATTTTTGGCAAAGTGGCCGAACCCAGCCCGCTTTGCCTGCGCTCCGACATGGCCGAGAGGGGAATACTATTCAGTGACGGGATGGAGGATGACTGCTTGAGCTCTACGGCAGGGATGGAAGTTCGAATTGGCATAGCGGCGCAACAGGGACGGCTTGTCGTTTGAACGTACACAATCAAAGTTAATTTCGTACGGAAAAACGTAGATGCGAATGCAAAAACCAACGTGAAGCGCCATCGAGAAGCTGCTGAACCAAAAGTCATCAGGGTCGTCTGACTTGCATATACGTGGCCTCTCCACTTCCTTGCGACTTGAAGAAGCCATCCCCTTTCCCCCGCAATGCCATTAAATCACTTGCCGATACCTTGATGTCCAACCCAAGCTTCTTGGCTTGCTCAAAATCCATCGGCTTCATGATCAGCCTGGTTGATACATTTGCCTTCAGATCACCGCCGAAATGATCGATTGATTGAGAAGCCAGAATGAGTCCCACACCGAACTTACGCCCTTCCGTGGCCAGAATGTTCAGAATATGACCTGAAGCATTCAGCCTTGCCGACGCTTTACTGAGGATTTTTGCCTCATCGACCATAATGAACAGCCTGAAACGCTCAGTATCGTCAGCTGGGCATGTCGGTATTGGTCCTTTCAGCATTAGCGCACGAAAAACCTTCCTAAGCAGGGTGTCTGCAACAATATAACGAATACTGTCCGGCACCATCCCAAGATTTACGCGCGCGCCCACTGACAAGATTTCATCGATGGACAAAGTCGCCTCTCGCCCGAATACGGGATGTCCGAATACCGCCTTGATGGCAGACAAGCAACCATTGATTGTTGAACGACGACTCCTCAGTTCGTCATCTTCATGCCAACGCTCAAGAATATCCATCACCATCGGAAAGGTCGGCGGTGGACGGCGCCACGACAGCGGATCATCGTCGTAAATTCCAACCCATCGATACGCGGCTTCTATGGCATCAGTGAGTATGACGCGCTGCAATTGACTGAGCATAGGAACTGCCTTGACTATCAATTCCACCAATGCCATTCGCTGATCGTAAAGACCCACCTCATGGGCACGATAAGAATCCAATTCCATTGGGTTCACACCGATAGTGCTGTCCAGACCCGAAGACATCAGAATCGGTGACAACCACGACACATCGACATCGCCATGAAAATCGAGGACGAGAACGGGGAATCCGCCCTCCAACAGCCCGCGACCAATCCTTTTGAGCGCCTCTGTCTTTCCCGAACCTGCCCCCCCAACAACCAAAAAGAACCCATTACTTTCCTGACCCGGCCGCCAGCGAATCGCACTGTAGGACTCATCACGCGACTGCCCCAAGACAATATCAATCGGCGATAGCAAATTTGCCGATCTTCGATACTCCACCGTACCCGGGTAGAATTCGCTCACAGCTTGTAACAACCAAATGACCCTCATCTTTCTGATGATGCGATGACTAGACATGATGAGGCCCGCCCTCTGTCACAGATATCAGCTGACCGTCGACTGTCTTGCCATCCCGCGCAGCGACACGTGCCCTGATCCAATCTTGAACCTCCTCTTCAACCCACCCTACCGCCCTATCGCCCAATGCCACGGGCTTCGGAAAGCGGCCCTCAGTGATAAACTTGTAGACTGAGGAACGCCCCAGTCCTGTGCACGCCATAACATCTTTCAATCTCAGAATAATCATCTAGAGTTCCTCGCACTTGCTCATGCAATAGCGGAACTCCGTAAGAAGTTACTGCGGCGCACTACCATCCACTGGCATCTACCTACCCCTGGCTGTAGCCGAAGTTATGGGTTTTATCCCCGTATCGCTTGGTAACTGCCTTGGCGAAATAGCTCAGCCGGAAGAAGACATCCTCAAAATCATCAACGTAGCGTGTTGAATTCCTGTCAATGCAATAAACGGGATTTCTGGGAAAGTGCACCAGCCCTGCCACGGCATCCTGAGAAAGCGCCAAAGCACGCCCCCAGGCAATCTGGATGCGCTGTGCCATATTCGCCCCATAAGTGGCGCTCGCACCGCCTCCGACGCCACTGTCAGCCGAAGCAAATGAGTAGTTTCCCAAGGTGAAATAGGCATCCCGGTTAACGAGTATGGCCGCGTGGTAGTGCTGATGATCCGAATCCTTCCACTCGCGCACCCAGACATACCGCAGTCTGCATGGCACAGGTCGACGCCCCAGCCCAATTCGCCGGTTCAGATCCGCGTCAATCTGTGCCATTAACGACCGCTTGAACCGGGTAATCACTGTATTGGGCGTTGCGGGCCAATCGAAAGGTATGCGGAGATCAAACCGCATGACACAAACCCGTGGATATTCATCGATGGCAGAGAGAAGCACCTGATGGATGGCAGCGAGATAGTTCTCAATCAATGGACCATGGTTACTTATGACGGGGATGCCGTTCCAAAGACCATCTGAATGAAGTGCTAGATTGGCATTACATGTGTGACGACGAGACATTGCATTACTCCTGTTGGATGGATCACAGGTAATGCGTTCTCGGTTATTTTTTATTTTCTATCGAAATTAATATTTTGACTTTTTTCTGAAATCCTTAGTCACTCATGACTTGTATGTTCTTTCCAATAGACACCAGAGACGCCAGTCTTAGGGACTGGCTTGCTTTAGTGAATAGGTAAACACTCATGTATATATCTATACCAACAGAAATCGCACGCCATCAGCCGCCGAAACCATCTCAACCAGTGGATACTGGGGCTTAATGTGCAGAAATATTACTGACCACTTAAATTATGAAAACGGCATAAATCAGTTCAACGTTCCTCCGACTTGGCTTCCTGGTTACTATCCATAGTTTTGGCCAACTCCTGATCTTTCACTCCCACAAATAACTTTGCTTTCCTTACTGGGAAATACACGGGCCTACTACGCGCAGGGACAGGGACAGGGACAGGCTCCTGCGGACTGGGATTGACTGCCAGCACTTTTTCTCTTTTCTTTCTTGGCGCCTTCTCCGGCATCTGTCCACGAATGAACTTATTAGCCATGCCCAGCGACGCATGCTGATAGTAAAAGCCTGACTTTGCCACATACGAAACCAAGAGATCGCGCAAGAGGGCTCTCTTCGAACGATCAGATTTGTTTATATGGACTGCCAAAGTAGTAGAGCCGAACTCAGGGGGCGGCTCTGCCAAATGATAAGATCCTTTTGACTTGCTTATCTCATCCACCCAGAAATCCCCTATCGCCCTCGCATAGCCTTGGTCGTCAGCAATCTTTTTTCCCTCCATGAAAAGAATGAAATGCACATGAAACCCCTTTGACGCTGTCCAATCCCAACGCCCCAGATAGCCCACCAGGTGTTTCATAGGGCCCGATTTTTTTGTTAGAAACTTGCTGATACGCGCAGAACGGGCTTTCCATTGCTCTGTCGTGAGTTCATTTTTCGGCCAGTCCCAGCCTTCATCGAGACAAACATCGATACCAAAAACGGCAAGTTCGGGCTCTTTTTTGAACAGTGTATCGACATAATCACAAGCCTCTTTATAGAGCGACTCCATCTTGTTACGTGATGCGCTTTCGCTCTTCTTGAAGTCCCGTTCGTCCAGCCTGGAACGAAGTTGATCAAGAAAATCCTTATATAAATCAACCACTCTGTAACGAAGCTCTTTTCCAGAAGAGTGATACCAATCATAGCGCTCCGGGAACACAACTCTCGCCGCAAGGGCATCCCTATAAAGGGCCAAAAATGTGCTGACATTCGGGCTGAAACGGTGCTCCCCCGGAGAATAGAAGATATTCCAATTGATGGCCTGGACGCACGTTCCCAACGGGTTGGCCACAAGCACTTCATTCCCTTCATTATTGATTTCAATTGAAAACGGCGGCCTGTAGTCCCCGTCTCGCAATCTCATCGCAAGCTCTTCTATGGGAATCAGGCACTCTGCGACAGGCTCATTCTCACCGACGGCAAGAGGCCGCTCGCCGGGACCAAACAGGTACCGACGGTAGAATGTCTGCCGATAGACGTTCTGCATTTCCGAGATTGCATTACTATCCACTTCAACTCCCTGGCAGTCAGTTAATGCTTACCACTACTCATGCGTATCCCTAGACGCTCTCACGCCAGCCTCGGGGAATGATGCCCCTGAAGAATACGCGCTCGCGGCTAGGCACATTTACTCGGACATATCGGGAAGATTTAGCAACATAGCCAACAATCCACCGCTCAAAGGCGCGGCACTTGGCAGTTCCCCTATTTACCAACCCCAGGCCTTTGTCTGGGAACACAGGATTCCGCACCCGATGCGGGGAGCAATCATAGACGACTCCCTTTCCTCGCGTGATTTTTTGACTCCATGCGTCATCAACGACCGCCAACCAATTAGAAGTGTTCACCTTCTGACGCCCATCCAGCAACAAGACGGTATGCATAAAGTATCCGCGATCCTCTCCAAACTCGAGTTTCGCCAAATGGCCAGCGAATTCTGGGTACTTGTTTTTTCTTCCCAACTGCTTTATCAGCCGTACAAACTCATCTTTTATACGCTGTCGGTCGGACTCAGGGAATGTGGGCTTTTTATTGGGAGACGTCGGCACTAGATAGCCAATATCCAAGCGAATGACAAAGAGCTTCTTGTATGTATCAAAAAGAAAATTGGTGTATTCAATAGCACTGTCGAAATCCCGATCAGCCGCCGCATGGCGTACACGAACATCCGTCTTTAACTGTGCGGAACTCAGTAACACCTTGAGTTCTCTGACTACCTCATCAAAGAGGTACCCCTCGCGCCTGATGCTGCCATCCGAC
This sequence comes from Moraxellaceae bacterium, assembly GCA_030684415.1. Classification (GTDB taxonomy): domain Bacteria; phylum Pseudomonadota; class Gammaproteobacteria; order Pseudomonadales; family Moraxellaceae; genus UBA2031. The sequence continues at coordinate 4,920 of JAUXNL010000431.1, forward strand.
ATCCCGAAGAGAGGAAAAAATGGATCAGTCAAGGGCTGATCAAGAACCCCTTTTTCTTTGCAAGCATTAAAGAATGCTGATACGTAAGGACTATAGACCAGCCGATCACTCAGCTGAATCGCCGTTGATGACTTGAGCAGCGCGAATTCTGGCTCCCGCAATTTTAACGCTTCGTGGTTTGCTTTCTTGGCTTGAAGCAAGTCGCCGTACAGCAGGACTTTTCCGCTAGCGACGCGCTCCACAAACTGCTCTATCCGCAACAACTTCTTCATCTGACGGTAGCTGTCCGTCACCACCGACACACCGCCCTTTACCGCGCTATCGATCGGACGATTCTGGCGTTCGTCAATCTCAGCGTAGAGTTCCCTCATTTCGTCAAAGACGGGTTCCTGCAAACTACGGTCTTTCATTACCTACCGCCAAAAGCGTTAACTTGCTTGATCATGGGCATGCTCCCCCACCGCCATCATCTTGTACCGCTCGGCCAAGTGCGGTGCAATCAACTGGCAACAGTCGTACAAGGGGGACTTGTGATCAGGATATGCCGCGTCGAAATAAGGAACTTTCGCTCCATCCAGCACCTGGATTGGGCACCCTCTTGGGGAATCAACTGCCTCATCGGACCAGGAGACAGTGGCAAGACCAGCATTCTGGATGCCATCGATCTTTGCCTAGGGGCTCGGCGCTCCGCCCCATTCAACGATACCGATTTCTACAATCTGGATGTCGCCAATCCCATCAGCATCTCCCTCACCATCGGCGGGCTACCTGACTCCCTAAAGAATCTCGACACTTATGGGGACTTCCTCAGGGCCTATGACTCCGCCACCCAGCTGGTTGAAGACGAACCTCGCTTTGACGCCGAGACCGTACTGACCCTTCGTTTGACGGTCGCCAGTGATCTCGAGCCGACGTGGCTACTCTACTCGGATCGGGCCGAGACCTTGGGAGTGGAGCGCGGCCTTTCCTGGAAGGATCGAACCGCCCTGACCCCCGCGCGGATAGGAGGCGTCACAAACACCAATCTCTCCTGGGCCAGAGGATCGGTCCTGAACCGCATAACCGACGAACGCCCCGAGTTGGGGGCCGAGCTCGCGTCAGCCGCTCGCGAAGCCAGAGCCAGCTTCGGCAGGCAGGCCGGCACCCAACTGGCGGCGACCCTTGAGCGGGCGCACGCCACTGCCGTTTCGCTAGGCGTACCGGTTGGTGCCGCTGTCCAAGCATTACTGGACGCTCATGCAGTCTCCATTCGTGATGGCGCCATCGCCCTGCACAGCGAATCCGGGATCCCCCTTCGATCCCTGGGCACCGGTTCCTCTCGCCTCCTTATCGCTGGGCTACAGCGCGCCGCCACTGAAGCCGCGCCCATCGCCCTGATTGATGAAGTTGAATTTGGACTGGAACCCCACCGCCTGGTTCGACTTCTTCATGCCCTGGGAGCAAAAGAGTTTCCCCCACCCCAACAGGTCTTCATGACCACTCACTCTCCTGTCGCGCTGCGCGAGCTTTCCGGCGATCAAATCTTTGTGGTCAAACGCTCGGTCGGACAGCCCCATCAAGTGCAGAAGGTGGGGAGCGCGAATGAGCTTCAGGGGGCTATCCGTGCCACCCCTGAGGCCTTCCTGGCCAAATCAATCATCGTCTGCGAGGGCGCCAGCGAAGTGGGGTTCGTCCGCGGACTTGACCTGTACTGGCAGAGTCAGAATGGTCCGTCTTTCTATGCTGCAGGTGGCGCCCTCATTGATGTAACAGGAGGCAGTCCGGATCGGTGCTTTGCCCGGGGGACGGCCCTGATCGGACTGGGCTACCGGGTCTATGTATTGGTGGATTCGGATGTGCCACCTACCCCTGCCATCCGGCAGGCTTTCCTTGATGCCGGGGGCAGCTCCTGCGCTTGGCTGGCCGGCCGTGCGTTGGAGGACGAGCTTTTCCTCAGCCTGCCGACCACAGGAGTGGATGCACTTCTCGGTCGCGCGGTCGATCTCAACGAACGGGAGTTGGTGGATGACCATATTCGATCCACATCCTCGGGCGCAGTGCGCCTCGCATCAGTAGAAAATGCCTCTCTGGTGGACGGGTACAGTCCCGACATGAGGGCCATGCTCGCCAGTGCATCCCGACGAGGCAAAAATAGCTGGTTCAAGTCGGTGACCAAGTTCGAGGGGGTGGCCAGGGACATCGTAGGGCCACACCTCTCCGGCTGCGACGAAGGCTTCCGCACCAAAATTGAGGCGCTTCGCAGGTGGATGCATGCCACCGGAGATTGATCTGTTTGCAGCAGCCAGGGGATCAGTTACCGCCCCTGCTGGCTGCGGTAAGACCCAACTGATCACCGATATGCTCTGCCTTCATCGGGACCCCAAGCCCGTCCTGGTCCTGACCCACACCAACGCTGGCGTCAGCGCGCTCCGAATGCGCCTTCACAGGGCGAAGGTCCCAAGCTCGGCATACCGCCTTTCCACTATCGACGGCTTCACCCTCCGCCTGGTGAGCAAATTTCCGACCCGAAGTGGGTCTACTCCGGGAAGCCTGCAATTGACCAACCCCAACCGCGATTACCCCGACATCCGGAACAGCGCCCGGCAGCTTGTCATCGCAGGCCACATCAATGACGCCTTCCGCGCCACTTATTCCAGACTCCTGGTCGATGAGTACCAGGACTGCAACCAGAGCCAACATGGGCTGGTTGCCGGGCTGGCGGCATTGGTCCCGACCTACGTGCTTGGTGATCCCTTGCAGGCGATCTTCGACTTTCGGGGAAATCGGCTGGTGGACTGGCAGCAGGATGTACAAGCACTCTTTCCGCCACTGGGTGAGCTGACCACGCCCTGGCGCTGGAGGCTGGCTGGGGCAGACGAACTGGGGCACTGGTTACTGGCCACCCGAGCGCGCCTTCAAGCCGGCCACCCCATCGATTTACGACATGCGCCGGATGCCGTTCTGTGGATTAAATTGAGTCCCGCCCATGCCGCTCAACAGCGGCTGATGGCTGCTCGCCAAGCCGCCCCCACCCCAACCGGCAATGTTTTAGTCATAGGCAGCGCCGTTGATCCCCGAGGCCAGCGACACTTGGCCAGCCACACCCCAGGCGCCATGGCGGTCGAAAGAGCCGACCTCACCGATCTGACCGACTTCTGTCGCGTCTTCGACGTGAAGGCACCCGATGCTCTGGAACGGCTGGTTCGCTTCGCATCGGAGCTCATGACGGGGATCGGGGCAACGCCCCTGCTCAACCGAGTGCAGACTATTCGCAAGGGACGCAATCGCACCCCTCCCACACCGGCAGAGGCTGCCGCCGCCGACTTTGCATCCGCCCCGTCCATCCAAGCCGCACTGGCATTGATCAACCGACTAAAGGAACAAAGCAGCACTCGGGTTTACCGGCCAGAGCTCCTCTACTGCTGGTTGTCTGCCCTACAGGTGGCGTCAGGTGGATCAGTCAGTCTTCCAGAAGCAGCTACCCAGATTCGAGAACGAAACCGCCATGGGGGTCGGCCCCTGGCCAAGCGCTCAGTAGGGAGCACCCTCCTGCTCAAGGGACTGGAGGCAGACGTTGCCGTCATCCTTTTCCCGGAGCAAATGACCGCTCCCCACCTCTATGTCGCCCTCACTCGGGGGGCCCGAAAGATTGTCATATGCTCTACGTCACCGGTGCTGACCCCAGCGGAACGCTAATGTCCGTGCCTGCGTCAGACCGTGTATCATGGCAGCCACGATGCCCTCTCCCCACTGCCTACAGGCCTCGAAAGTGACGCCGGGGCGCCCGCCGGACGCCGCTATCGGTACTGGAGACCGCCATGCAACGGGGCAAATCGGCGAAAATGGGGCATCAACCACCGGTTTCGGCCCCCTAACCCACTAGGCGCAACGGGTACGAAGTTAAGTCGCCATATTTATCGCCATCTTAAGCAGGCCTGAACCCCTACTTAAGAGGACTTTTCCGGCATCTTACGAGGGAGGCCGCGGCGCCTTGCTGCCCTCCTGTGAGCGGCCGACAGATTGTGCACGATCGTCCCAACTCCAAACCGAAGTGTCACCAGCCCTCGCCGGGGCAGATCCGGAGCCAGTCTTGGGGATGTCGCGATACATGGATGTAGGGGGCGGGTCAGGCCGCCCCAACGGGATTAATCAGGCGTCTCAGGCGGACAGGCGCTCAAGGTGATCCGCCCACCGCTGAAGCCACTCTCGACACTCCGCTTGATAGGAGTGCAGATCGTATGTTCCCTCGATGCCCTTCCTCGAATGACCCAACACGGCTTCTGCCACTTCATTCCGGCAGCCGAGCCGGGAAAGCCCCGTCCTGACCGTGCGGCGCAAGTCATGGGGCGACCAGTCGGGGATGCTGTCCAGCCAGAGTTGGTGGGGCTTGTAGAAGCGCCCGCCCTTTACCTTGTCCGGATTCTTGAGATGCCACTTGGTCTCAGACAGGGATTTCTGCTGCAGTGGCAGGCCCGTTCTCGAAGACGGAAAGAGATACGTAGAGGTGGTCAGCCTGAGTTGGCGGAGGAACTCGACAGCCTGCCGCGGCAGCTGAACATACCGCTCTGCTCCGTTCTTGGAATCCCTGAGGTGCCAGGTCGCCTTCTCCAGGTCGATGTTCTTCCACTCGGCCTGGCAAACCTCGCCGGTCCGGCAGGCGGTCCATAGCGTGAAGCGCATGATGTTCTTCTGGGTGGGCGAGAAGCCTGATCCCGGCAGCCATGCCAGCAATAGCGTCAGCTCACTATCCGACAGCGTCCGCTTACCCTGTACAGAGGTCAGCCGCACCTTGGCAACCTTCAGGCTTGCCTTGGCCAAGACCGCCGGGTTGGCAAAGTCATCTGCAAACCGCCCCATGCCGATGGCGTACTCATACGCCGCCGACAACTCCCTGAGGACATTACCCGCCTGGACATTGGCACCTCGGTCCAGAATCGCCTTGACCATGTCGACCACATCACGGCGCGTCACTGTTGCCGCCGACCTGCTGCCGAGAACGGGTACGGGGTCGCCATAAAGGGTGCGGCGCACCTCTGCCTGTCCCTTGGGCTTTCTGGCGCCGGCGATACGCTTGCGTGTCCCCGTCCTGGGGTCAGCCACCATTCGGTCCTCAATCAATTCTGTAAGGTAGGCATCAATCAGGTCCTTGACCGTGAATGCCTCCGCTTGGGCAATGCGCTCCTGTTCGGCCTTCTCTTGGGCACGCTGCAGGGCCTGCCGCTCCAACTCTGCCTTGGGACATACGCCTGTTGCGCGCAACTCCTTGAGGCGGGCCAGTTCCACGCGAGCCTGCGCCAGGCTGAGACTCGGGTACGTCCCAAGCTTCAACTGGGTGAGCTTGTCGGTTTCCGGGCTCCTATAGCGGTAGAAGAACGTCCGCACACCGGTCGAGCCACAACTCACCCGCAAGCCGACGTTTTCGCCAGTATCGGACTTGTCGGCATCTCCAGGACGCATGGTATCGATAGCCCTGGCCGATAGAGGCCTACCTGCTTGTTTGTTATTCTCCACCGCTTGCTCTCCTGCACTCCGAACGCGCCAAGCGAATCGCTGAAACCCTTGTGGCGCAAGGGCTGCAGCCATTCCGGTGTAGGTTTTCAGAAAAATGGACTGGTTGACCTCCGAGGGAGCCAGCAACCTACACCAAAACCTACACTAACCTACACCGCAACCTACACTAAATGGGTGGTTGCTGGTGAACAGCAACGGACATCAACGAACGCTAAGGGAACGAATGAAAATTTTTATCCTGATGATTTTAAAGGAATATTTTCATAATTTCAGAGCGAAGCAATTGAAATGACTCAGGATAATTTTTCTGACCACACGCCTATGATGCAGCAATATTTGCGCATCAAGGCAGAGCACCCGCACGAGCTTGTGTTCTATCGCATGGGTGATTTCTACGAACTGTTCTTCGACGATGCCGTGCAGGCCTCGCGGGCGCTCGGCATCGCGCTGACCAAGCGCGGCAAGCATCTCGGCGAGGACATTCCCATGGCCGGCGTGCCGGTCCATGCGGCGGACGACTATCTCCAGCGCCTCATCCAGCTCGGCTTCAAGGTGGCGGTCT
>JAUXNL010000442.1 GCA_030684415.1 Moraxellaceae bacterium
TGTGGATTTTCTACCAGTTCCCGCGCAATCGATGAGCGTATCAGCATCGTTTGCGGGGACATGGAGCTGGAGGCCTGTGGCATTGACGATGATCTATGCACAGGTAGCCTGCGGCATGTAAAAGAATTCTGGCACTTTGCCGCTTCACTGGAGTTTGATGCAGAGCGTTCGGCTCATATTGAGCGTCAAAATGTCGTCGGCGTAGTCAATGCCGTGAATCTTGCCCAGCGCCTGGGTGTAGAGCGATTCATCTATATTTCTACGGCCTATACCTGTGGCATCAAGACCGGACGAATCCCTGAAGAGTTGCACCCGGAAGAGGGGCCGTTCAACAATTTTTATGAAGAAACCAAGTGCAAGGCCGAGCATCTGGTTAGCAGATTGTGCAGTGAAAACGGCATGGCGTTGACTATCTTGCGTCCGGCGATTGTTATCGGCGACTCAACTACTTTCAGGCCGGGTGGAAGTGAAACCGGCTTGTATGGCTTCATCCGCGAGTTGAGCATGATTGCTCCCAGTCTTCAGGCAACACGACGGCAGGTACGGATAAAGGGATTGCCGACAACACGACCAAATTTCATACCGGTCAATCATCTTGTAGAGGATATTTTCTCTCTTGTAACTGAGCATGGGATTGCAACCGGAATCTATCACCTGACCAGTTCGGGAGGGGTGACATCGGCGCAGGCGGTGGACCATATCAGCGCCGAACTGGACATCAACAATCTCTCGGTGACCAATGTCGATGAGGCGACGATGTCGCCAATAGAGCGCCTACTGTCCGGAAAGACAAAGTTCTACAGTGCTTACCTGGAAAAACAGAAGGATTTCGTACGCAAGATAGAGAAGTCGCATCGTGTATCAGAGTCTGATTTCAGGGCTTTCGTCATTGAAGGCCTAAAGTCATTGGGCGACTTCTCGGTCAACAAGTTTTTCGTGCGAAGCGTTGTACGTAGCACGGATGGTACGCAGCTCAATCTCTATGTCCGCGATAACCCGACGGCATATAAAACGGTTGTCATCATCAATGCGTTCGGCATGCCAGTCGACTTCGTTGTGCCACTGTCGGAGCGGCTCTGCCGTGATCATCGTGTCATCACCTGGGAGTCTCGGTGCTTGCCATCAAATGCCATGCCTGCGAGTAGTGCGGCGGCTTCTATCGGGGCTCACGTGCAGGATCTGCAGGCCATACTGGATCATCTCGGTCTGGAGCAGGTGCATCTTGTCGGGTGGTGTACCGGCGCGACAGTGGCCATCCGCTTTGCGGCAGAGTTTCCGCATCGGACAGAAAGCCTGTCGCTCCTCAGCGGCGGCTACAATCTGTCCGGCGCACATGAAACGCCATTTCAAATCAACATGCGTGAAATCATGCCGCTGATAGCGGCAGACAAGGATCAGGCAAGGTTTTTCTTTGAAACCTTGTTCAAGCAAACAGATTTTAATGGGGTAGAAGATGGCGAAGCCTCATCCAGTCTTAACCGTATTCTCTCGTCGACCAATCCGCGTCATGCCCATCTGACCAGCTTTCCTTTTCGTAATGAAGGCGTGCTGTTCAACTATGCGCGCCTCATCAATGCCTTGATCAGTGAGCCTATCGAAAAAGACATCACCCGTATCATCAAGCCTTGTCTTGTCGCTACAGGACTGATGGATGTCACCGCGAGCCCGGAGTCATCTATTGTCGTCAGCGAGTTTCTTTCTGGTTCAGATCTTTTTGTTGATCCGGAAAGTGATCACTTCATGCTGCATGACAACAAGCTGCTGCATCGCCGTGTCCATGAGTTCATCAATGGGGTATCAGCATGATGAAGAAATTTTACCTTTTCTTGGCTGTCCTGGGGTTTGCAGTTCCCAGCTTCTATACATTTGCCTTTTCGGTAGAAACGCTTGAGGCATGGGGTGGGGTGACGATCAGTAATCTTCTGATGTTGTCGCCAGAGTTCTACCGGACGGCCACCCTTAATAATGTCTCAACACAGCTATTGGCCGATGTTCTGGTGGCCTCTGTTGTCTTCTTCATCTGGATGTTTGGAGAGGGCAGGAGGCTGGGTATCCGCCATCTCTGGGTGTACCCCGTCATTACGTACTCTATTGCTTTCTCGGTGGCCGTTCCTTTGTTTTTCTATGCCCGCGAGGTGGCGAAGGAAAGAGCCGTGTCTGGGGGGGCTGCTACATCATGAATCCGGACATCATCATTTCGCACGGGTACATGCCGAGAACCATTTCATTTCACGGCGTCCATCAGCTCGGGCAAGTCAGTCTCAAGCTTTATGCAATAACGATGGCAGAAAAGGACGTTGATCCTGTTGTTCTGGATGTTGCAACAAGTCTTGCGAGTGACGCGCTGTTGCTTGAAAAGCCTGACCACCCCGTCGGTTTCATTGTGGCCCATATGGCTCGGGAGGCCATTTTTTACCTGATCAACTGGTGGACCGACGAGAACATGTTGAAGAGCCGCGCGTTCATGGCGCCAAGCCAAAGCCCAGCGGATATCCGGTCGATTCAAAGCAGCCACATCATTGCGTGCGTATGGGAGCTACGGGTCTTTGCCCATGAGAGCTCCATGTGGATCGAACATGTACTGATGCCAAAAGCCGATACACCAGCGCTCTATATGAACCAGCATCTGGAAGGGCAGTTTTGATGAGCGGATTGATAGTGAGACGAGCTCGTAGCGACGATGTCCTGGCACTTGTCGGATTTTTTCAGGCGCATGCCGAGTACGAGGGTGCCCGAATCGACACCGCAGGGCTGGCGGAGCGCCTGGAGAAGGCCATCGAGACAGGTGAGTGGCCCTGGATTGTTGTGGCCGAGGAAGGCGGCATTCCCGTTGGCTATGCCTCGTTCAATCGCGAGTTCAATACCTGGCGAATGGCGCCGTACCTGCACATGGATTGTCTCTACCTGCAGCCAGATGCTCGGGGCAGGGGTGTCGGGCAGGAATTGGTGTCGGCAGGAGTTTTATTGGCGCGCCAATTGGGACTGGAGCACATGGAATGGCACACCCCTGTATCAAATGAAGGGGCGATACGTTTTTACCAGCGACTTGGGGCTGAGGCGCTGGAAAAAGTCAGGTTCAAGTGGCGGATTCAGGAGAGGTCATAGGTCATGGAAGTCGAAAAATTTGATGTCGTGGTGGTGGGCGCGGGAGTTGCTGGCTGTATAGCGGCATCTCTCTATGCAAAAGAGGGTTACACCGTAGCGCTTCTGGAAAAAAAGACAGACAAGAGTGCGTACAAGCGGGTTTGTACGCACTACATACAGCCTTGCGCCACCCCTGTCATACAGGAGATGGGTCTGGAGGGCCGGCTGCGCGAAGCTGGAGCGCTGCCCAATAACCCCAGTATCTGGACGGTTGACGGCTGGATTACTCCCGATGTGAACCGTCGCAGCGCTACCCCTAACTATGGCTTCAATATCGAGCGCCGTACGCTGGATCCGGTCTTGCGTGATTACAGCAGCGAACAAGGCGTGAATTTTTTTTATGGCCATGCGGTGCGTGAGCTGATTCATGACGACCGGGGCAATGT
>JAUXNL010000464.1 GCA_030684415.1 Moraxellaceae bacterium
GCGCCACATAGGTCTTGCGGACATGCCCTTGGCGCAGTTGCTCATGCAGGTCACGCAGCACGCTGCGCTTCGTGGCAATCATGAGCAAGCCGGAGGTGTCGCGATCCAGGCGATGCACCAACTCCACAAAGGGCAGGTCAGGGCGCGCCACACGCAGGGCTTCGATCACGCCCCAGCTCACTCCGCTGCCGCCATGGACGGCCAGACCGGCAGGCTTGTTCAGTATCAGCAAACCACCCTCTTCATGAATCACGCGGGCGGCCAAATCCTGCGTGACAGCGTTACCGGGGCGAGGGGGCGGCGGCGCATCGGGCAAGCGCAGTGGCGGCACACGCACCACATCGCCGGCCTGAAGTCGGTAGTCCGGCTTGATGCGGCCTTTATTCACCCGCACTTCTCCCTTGCGCAGGATGCGGTACACGAGCGTCCGAGGAGCGCCCTTGAGCTGGGTGATGAGGAAATTGTCGATGCGCTGCCCCGCCACATCGTCGGGCACCGTCAGCAGCCGGACCGCTGCCCCCGAGCCTTCGTCGGAAACCATAAAAAACCATTTATCAATCAAGGGAATGGGCGCGATTGTTCTTGGCCGCTCGCGAATCCTGCTGCTATATTAGCGAGTCGCTTGCAGAACCGGATCGCAGGCCACCGGCAGCACCATCGGTATGCCGGTCGAAAGGGCGCCCATTGTACAGGAAGCCCCGCCCGTGTCGCGACGCCAAACCCCGCCAGCCGGCTTTATGTCCGAGGTGGGCTTTCGTGGCGTCCGCCGCCCCCTTCAAGACGACATCATGACGGCCGGGTCCGCACCCCGCCGGCCCCGCGCCTGAACAAGACGCGACCAGGCCGCAAGCCATGCACCACCCCCGTCATGAACCGGCGCATGCTGCCGGGCCCGGCCGGGCTGTCACTCTCACCCGCCTGCCCCGACAACCATGTGCCACCCGGATGAACAGGCTTGCTGCGTGGCAATCGCTGCCAGCAGCCCTCTCCGGTGCATCAGGGCAGCTTGGCTGCCTGCTGTAAAAAAACGAGGGGCGGTACGCCGCCCGTTAAAACCATTTGCACCTGGCAAATGGAACGCTTCCGCTAGCGGGGCACGATCGAATTCCGGAAGGCGCCAGTGGCGCTTTCCTGCCGGACGTCACATCGGGCATTGCCCGGGCCACAAGCCAGACAGCCGGCACTGCGCACACGTTTTTTGTTTCTGCCGTATCACGCCGGCATGCCCGGCACGCAGGAACATCCGGCAGGACGCGCCCCCATGGGCCCTCCTGCCGCCGTTGCCGACGTCGTCCTGTTACCGGCGGCGTTCCAGTGCCATAAAGGTGCCGGAACCCGTTGGGTAGAACATGAAACGCATGCTGATCAATGCCACGCACGCCGAGGAAACACGCGTCGCGATGGTAGACGGACAACGTCTTTACGATTTCGACCTTGAGCACCGCGCTCGGGAACAGAAAAAAGCCAACATCTACAAAGGCAAAGTCACCCGCGTCGAGCCCAGTCTCGAAGCGGCCTTTATCGATTTTGGTGCTGACCGCCACGGCTTTTTGCCGCTGAAAGAAATCGCCCGCGAATACTTCAACAAATCACCGAAAGAGGCCGGTGGCCGCATCACCATCCGCGATGCCATCAAGGAAGGCCAGGAAATCATCGTCCAGGTCGAGAAAGAAGAGCGCGGCAACAAGGGCGCTGCCCTGTCGACTTTCATCTCGCTGGCCGGCCGTTATCTGGTGCTGATGCCGAACAACCCGCGTGCCGGCGGCATCTCGCGCCGTATCGAAGGTGAAGAGCGCCAGGAACTGAAAGACGCGCTCAATGCCATCAACATTCCGCAGGACATGGGCGCCATCGTGCGCACCGCCGGCCTTGGCCGCAGTGCCGAAGAGCTGCAGTGGGATCTCGACTACCTGCTCACCCTGTGGACATCGATCAAGGGCGAAAGCACCCGCCCCGCTCCCTTCCTGATCTATCAGGAATCCAACGTCATCATCCGTGCCGTGCGCGACTACCTGCGCCAGGACATGAATGAAGTGCTGATCGACAGCGAAGCCGCTTTCAACGAAGCGACCAACTTCGTCCAGCAGGTGATGCCGCACTACCTGCACAAGATCAAGCTCTACAAAGACTCGGTGCCGCTGTTCAACCGCTATCAGGTCGAAGGCCAGATCGAAACGGCTTACCAGCGCGAAGTGAAGCTGCCGTCTGGCGGCTCCATCGTGATCGACCCGACCGAAGCGCTGGTGTCCATCGACATCAACTCCTCGCGCGCCACCAAGGGCAGCGACATCGAGGAAACCGCGCTCAACACCAATCTGGAAGCCGCCGACGAAATCGGCCGCCAGTTGCGTCTGCGTGACATCGGCGGCCTTATCGTCATCGACTTCATCGACATGACACCCGCCAAGCACCAGCGTCAGGTGGAAGACCGCCTGCGTGAAGCACTGGCGATGGACCGTGCGCGCATCCAGATCGGCCGCATTTCCAAATTCGGCCTGCTGGAGCTGTCACGCCAGCGTCTGCGCCCTTCACTGGAGGAGTCGACCGGCCTGGTCTGCCCACGTTGCAACGGCACTGGCGTCATCCGCGATGTGCATTCGCTCGCGCTGTCCATCATGCGCGTGATCGAAGAAGAAGTGCTCAAGGAGCGTACGGCGCAAATCAATGCTCAAGTGCCGATTTCCGTTGCCACCTTCCTGCTCAACGAAAAGCGTGCTGCACTCGCCGCGCTTGAAGTGCGCAGCGGCGTGCGCCTCGTCATTCTGCCCAACCAGCACATGGAAACCCCGCACTACGACATCACGCGCCTGCGCGATGATCAGGTCGAGGAAAGCAACGCCGACGTCGCCAGCTACAAGCTGTCGGAGCGCATCACGCCGCCGCCGGCCGAAGATGTACTGGCCGTGGTCGAGCCTGAAGCGCCGCGTCAGGAAGCAGCGGTCAAAATGATTCAGCCGCAAACACAGGCACCGGCACCAAAGGCGGCCGCTCCTGTGGCAGCGCCTGCCCCGTTGGCGCCCGTCGAACCCAGCAAGCAAGGTTTCTTCGCCTGGCTGTCCAATCTGTTTGGTGGCAGCGAAAAGCCCGAGCCCGTGGTCGTGGCAGCGCCCAAGAAGAATGAAGGCGGCAACAATCGCCAGCGCAACAACCGCAACGGCAGCAACCGCAGCGAAGGTGGTGAAGGCCGTCGTGACGGCAACCGCCAGGGCGGCAACCGTCAGCGCAATGAAAATGCGCCGGCCGCTCAGCGCGAGCCCCGTGAAGCCCGTGCCGAGCGTGAACCGCGCCCGGAACGTGAGCCACGCGAAAATCGTGCTCAGGGTGAAAACCGTCGCACCACCATCGAAGGCCGTCGTGTTGAAATCGAAGGCCGCGAAGGTGTCGAAGCACGCCCCGCACGCGAGCCCCGTGAGGCCCGCACCGAGCGCGAACCCCGCCCGGAACGCGAGCCTCGTCCGCCCAGAGAACCGCGTGCCGAGCGCGAACCACGCCCCGAGCGCACCCCGCGCCCGCCGCGTGAAACGCCAGCGCCGGCCGCCGCTGTCATTGCAGGTGCCGAGGCCGCTGAAGCCATAGTGGAAACGACAGATGCCGTCAGCACCGCTGTTGCCGGGAATGAAAGCGGTGAGCGTCGTCCGCGTCGCGGCCGTCACCCCAGCAATCGCCGTCAGCGCCCGCCACGTGAACGTGATCAGCAGGTGCTGATCGATGAAGGTCTGTTGGCCGCAGATGGATCTCCGATCGTGGCCGCTGCACCTGAAGTGGTGGCTGCGCCTGCCGCCGAGCCAGTGCTGGTGAGCGCGACCGATGCAGCCGGCAGCACAGCAGAAAGCAGCACTGTGGTGGAAGCTGATGCTACTGCAACGCCAGCCGCCGCCACACCGACAGAGACAGCGCCGGTTGTGGCCGCTTCTGGCACCACCGTGACCTTGTCGCCGGTGACGGCAGAAGAACCCCAGCCCGGCGGCCTGCCGACACCCGAGCCACATGTGCCGCGCACACATGGCCGCGCCGCTAACGACCCACGTGAGCGCCGTCGGCGCGAGCGTGAGTTGGCCGCGCAGCGCAATGCCGCTCCCGCGGCTCCTGTTGCAGCTCCGGCTCCTGTGGCGGCACCCGCTCCGGCTGCACCGGTGGTCGCTGAGGCTCCCGCCATCGAAGTGGCAGAAGCAAATGCAGCAACACCAGCGGAAGGCTCAACGGAAAATCAGGTGAGCTGACGGCTGTTGTCGCAGACATGAAAAGGGCGGCCCTCGGGCCGCCCTTTCATTTTGCGTGTCTCGCGCAGCTTTCTGTTCGCAGTCAGCCGTGTCGATGCATGGCCCAGCCCGCCAGCAGCGTCAGCCGCCCACAACCCCGGCTTCATTGCCGCGCGGATCGACCGATCAGCGTTGCCGGCGCGAATACATACTGCCGCATCTATCGGATATCGTTTGCCATGGAAATGAATCTACCGACGCACCCACTGCCTATAGGAGGCCCCTGTGCAAATGCTGTAGTACGCTTACTGACTTCCTACTTCATGCGCTCCAACATTGCGATTTATCCTCATTGGTGTATTTTCCAGAGAGTTTATGACCGCCATCCGAGACAGCACTACGCAAGCCATTGAAGTAAAGGTGCGGAGAATTTTTTTCTACAACATTGTTAGCACCCAATAGGTGAAGAAATTGATTCCCGAAGAATACCGAGAGCATGCAATATTAGGCCTTTTGACATTCTCGTTTCTTTTTGCATGGATTCCGTTCTTATACTCTTATATTTTCTCTAAGATATTTTCAGTCGGAAATTCATTTGGATTTTCACTATTAAGTACGTTTATAGCCTATGGCACTTCAGGGATTATCAGCACCAGCCTAAATATACCATCGGCAATGCTATTGATCAAAATTATCCCGGAGGCATGCATACTTAATCAAAATGGTTTTCTTTGTCAGTCGCACCCATATATTGAGATCATTAGTGAGCATGGAAATTGGATATTGCTGCTTATAGCCACACTAATATCCCCCATAATAGTCAATCGGTATTACTGGCTTAAACCATCATAAATTATGCGGCGCAGGCTGCGCCAACAACTCCTAACACTTCACCTGCCAACACCTGAGTGATGACTTTTCAAGCGCGACAATCCCAAGTTTTTTCCTCAGTATTTCTCCTCCTCTCGTGTGCCTTCCACGGTGCGAGGCATCTTTCATGACTAAAAATCCTCGTGCGGTGGGCGGCGCCCACTGCATTATTTTTTGCCTCATAGACTCACGGCGTTCTCGCGACGATCAATCAAAAAACCAGACTGCATTTCCCTAACCGGTATTGTCCTGCACGAAATATCTCGGCGAACAGACCACTGCATCCATTTTTTCAAGGCCCCGCGCATCAGGCAGCGAACCGCGCCGACATACTCAGGGAGCCGCACCGCCCAATGCGTTGATGAATTTCACCACTTCATCAGAGCTTTCATAAGGCGCCTCTGCCATTGGCGTATGACCCACCTTCGGCATGATCACGACGCGGCTGTCTGGAATGTATTTGTCGAAAATCAGGGCATTATCCGGATGCAGCACGCGATCTTTCTCGCCCCAGAGAATGAGTGTTGGCGCCTTGATCGCGTCCAGTTTTGGCAACAGGAAATTCATGTCCGGAAACAGTGCTTCGCGAAAGATGCGCTCATGCAAGGCATTATCCTTGATGGCACGCTCGGCAAGATAATCCAGCACCGGGCGCGGCATGGGTGGCCGCTGCATCATCACAAACGCGAGCAGTGCTTCAAAGTCAGCCGGCGTCTTCACCACCAGCATGTTGCGCCCGGCCAGCATGGCGTCATCGAGCTCTGTCGGGCGATAGTGCACGCCGGCCGCATCCATCAGCGTCAGGCTTTGCACCATGGAGGGCTGCTGCACGGCCAGCTCTGCCGCAATACCGCCGCCCATGGAGTTCCCGACCACATGAAAGCGGGGAATGCCCAGCTTCTGCATGAGTTCAAGCAAACGTCTGGATTGCGCAGCAAAACCATAGTCGGCTTTTGGTGCGCGATCACTTTGGCCAAAGCCGGGCAAATCCGGAATCACGATACGGAATTCCTGATCGCGAAAACGTCGGGCAAATTGCGTCCAGCTCAGACTGCTGTCACCAAAGCCATGCACCATGAGAATGGTGCGGGCGGCGTCTTTACGCTCATTGTCGAGGTAAAAGACCTTGAGTCCATCAATCGTCACCTGATGTCGCTTGAGCCCCGCCACCGCTTCCTGGCCAGCAGAGGCTTCATCAAACAAGGCTTTATTGGCAACCGCAGGCAAAGGCAAAGCGAGCAGCAACAGCATCACTAACGGCAGGCTACGCAGAAGCATGACAGCACCTCTTCTTGTTATTTTTATCGAAGGATGAAACAGGAGGACGGCACAATCATTCGCACCTTACAGACGATACTGGCACGAAACAGCCGACAAACAGTGACCAGATTGACCAGCAGCGTGTGACAAAACGGCAAGCGGCAACGGCAAATCAGCGTCTGACGCCGTGTATCCCTGGCTCAGGCTCCAACTGCACACCGAACCGTTCTTGCACATCACGGCAA
>JAUXNL010000468.1 GCA_030684415.1 Moraxellaceae bacterium
AAAAAGCCCGCTAAGCGGGCTTTTTCATGTCTGGAAGTGCCAGGTTCACCGGGCCGTCAGCCACTCGCCATTGATCAGCAACTCGATAGGCCGATACGCAATCTTGTAGTTCATTTTTGCGCTGTTCTTGATCCAGTAACCCAGATACAGGCTGGGCAGGCCTAGCCGCTTTGTTTCCTCGATCTGCCACAGGATGGCGAAGGCGCCGAGGCTGCGAGCGCTCTCATCCGGATTGAAAAAAGTGTAAACGGCTGACAGTCCGTTTTCGAGCACGTCGCACACGGCAACAGCGAGCAGGCGGCCCTCCAGACGGAATTCGTAAAAGCGCGTGTCAGACCAGTCGGAGGTGAGGAAAGAAGCGTACTGCTCGACGCTGGGCGGAAACATGTCGCCATCGTAGTGACGTGCAGCGATGTAGTGCTCGTACAGCTCGTAGTGTTCTTCGCGGAAGCTGCCGTCGCAGGCGGTAACGGTCAGATCCTGATTGCGCTTCCAGACACGGTTCTGCTGCCGGTTGGGCACAAAACGGTCAACCGGAATACGCACCGGCACGCAAGCCTGGCAGGTGGCGCAATGTGGGCGGTAAACATAGTTGCCACTGCGGCGGAAGCCCAGATCAGACAGCTCGGTGTAAACACGGGCGTCCATGCGGCTTTTGGGGTCGGCAAAGAGGGTGACAGCCTGCTCGCCCGGCAGGTAGCTGCAGGCATGAGCGGTGGTGCTGAAAAACTTGACTCCCGGGGCCGTCATGCGCGGGTTCCTGGCTGGCAATGCGGTTTTTATATCACAGGATTTTGCAGCGCAGGCAGGACAAACACGTTACGGCGTGCTGAACGGCGGGGCTTGCCGCCAATCGGGAGCTGGCCTTTCCACGAGCATGGTCAGCCGTTGGCTGAAGTCATCACGGGGGATCAGCGTGGCCCCCAGTCGCATCAGGTGCGGGTTTTCCACCTGACCATCCAGCAGCGGAATGTCCCAGTGCCGGCAAAGCTGCATGAGGTAGCAAAAAGCGGCTTTTGAGGCATCGGTTTCGCGGCTGAACATCGACTCGCCAAATAACACACGGCCAAGGTTGATGCCGTAAATCCCGCCGACCAACTCGCCTGCTTTGCTCCATACCTCGACAGAGTGGGCGTGTCCCTGTTCGTGCAGGCGACTGTAGTGACGGATGAAGTCAGGCTGTATCCAGGTGCCGTCGGCATAGGGGCGGGGAGCGGCACAGGCCTCCATCACACGGGTAAAGCACTGGTTCACGGAAAAGCGGAAGGGAGATTTGCGTAGGGCTTTGACCAGTGAGCGCCCGGGCCGGTAATCGCCGGTGAAGAAAACGCAGCGTGGGTCTGGCGACCACCAGCAAATCGGCTCGCCCGGGTTGAACCAAGGGAAGATGCCCGCGCGATAAGCCAATAGCAGGCGCTCGGGCAAAAGATCGCCGCCGACGGCGAGCAGCCCGTTGGGCTCCGTTAGCGCCTCGGTAACGGGAGGAAAGCCGTATTCGAGCGGACCGAGGCGGTAGAGCGGCATTTCAGCATCCCGTCGTCTGCAGGCAGGGGGCAGAGATTGGTTCGTGGCGGGCCTGAAAGTCTGTCGCTGCGAGATAGCTTTTTCAGCGACAGACTTTCCCGGGCTATATCAGAGGCCATGCCCAGAGAGGCTTCTGAATGACCCGAGCCCGTTCGGGCTGAACTCGTCGACAGGCCCGGCAGAGCCTTGTCGACGCCTATGACGTCTACTGAACCCATCCTTCGACAGGCTCAAGGCAAACAAAGCTATTCAGAGCGTCCCGGAATGACGGCATCCACTTCTCGCCAGCGGTGCGGGAGGCCTCACCGCTGGCGAGCCATCACTTCAGGTTGTCGAGGTATTTTTCGGCGT
>JAUXNL010000491.1 GCA_030684415.1 Moraxellaceae bacterium
AAGGCCCGATCACCACCAGCACTCTTGACTCTCTCATCATCGTCACACCAAAAGAGCAGCATCAATGGAGAGCGCGGCCAGAACCGGCACCAGAAAGTTGTCTGTCCCTTCGCTGGAAATCGCCTCGACGGCCGTCAACCCCAACGAAATAAGGACGGCCAAACCGACCGCTCTTGCGCTAACGGCCTCCAGAATCACGAGGCTGACCAGACAAATCAACAGGCAGCTGCCGAGAAAGGCGGCACTGCCCACGTAGCTCTTGGTGTGGCCGACAAACACATGGTGCTCCGCGCCATACCGCTGCCCGACAAGGCTGGCCAGGGTGTCGGAAAGTCCGAGAATGACGTAGGCCAACAGAAATGCCTGATAGCCCACCTCTGCCAACGCTAACGCCAGAACGGACAGCGCCATCATGATCTCGCCATAGGATGTTCGCTCGACCGAGAGAATGGAGCGCAGCAACACTGTGCGCCGCAGCAAGAGCAACGTGGCTGCCGACAAGAGGGCAACACCGACCATGTCGTGATAGCCAAGACCGAAGAGGGGAAACGCGGAAATCACCGCACACGCCAACACATGCACGGACTTTCTGCAGTACTCCGTGCGCATGCCGAGGCGCAACAAGATGTCACCCACGACGAAACAGAGCGATATGCTCATCAGGAAAAGCATCATGCGGGGCAAACCACTCTGTCTTTGGCCTGCGGCGGCCGCAAGCCCGCCTCGACCCGCCCTTTCCATTGGGAATGAAAATGGCCGGTGAGAACTTGCCTCACCGCCTTTAGCTGATAGGGCGCTCGGCCTGGAAAGCTGAGAAAGTCCTGCCTGATTCGCGCGGATAACCGCGTAATTTCCTCTGCACTTTTGGGTTGGTGCAACTCCAGCAGTAATGTCAGGCTTCCACCTGAGCTTTCTTCGAAAGTGAAATTGACCAGATCGAGGTCATAGGCATAAGCCACCTGTTCCATGAAGCGCAGCAAGACGCCTTCGGGCGCGCCCCCTGGCTTGTAGCGCCCGCGATAGGCCACGGTTGGCACTCCCTCCAGATAGCCCGTCACTTCAAGAACATCGCCCAGGACATAGCGGTAAAAGCCGGACTGCTGTGTCACGACGACCGCATATTGCCCACCGATCTTGAGCTCATGCAGTAAAAGGGGTGTCTGGCTCTCGCCCTTTTGCACATCGAGGAACTCATAGAAAACAGCGTTGTACGGCATGACGCCGCGCACACCTTCGTGGACAAGATGCACGGCCAGTGGTGCCTCTGATGCGGCCAGTGGGGCCGGCAAGATACGCACATCGTCACCAAACAGATCGGCGACTCGATCCAGATAAAAGCCCGAGATGCCTTCATCCCAGCAGATGATTCGCCGCATGCCAGACCAGAGATGGCGAGGCAACAAACGCCCCTGCTCGCGCCGCAGTTGCCGTATGCGGCTGGCTAGCGTGAGGTTGGGAGCGGCGATCCGCTTCCCCGCAAAAGTGCCTGTCTCCAGCTCTTCCACCAGACGGTCGGCATAGTCCTCCAGCAGCCGGGGCAGTGCGGCGATAATAGCCGGATTGATACCGACCAACTGCGTTACCTCGTATTCGCAGGCAACGCGCAGGCGGTAATACAGCCGATCAAGGTCTTGCCCGATATCGGCGGGCACCACCGCCCAAGGGGCCGTGGTGCCCGGCTCGGCAAACACGGGGCTGTCGAACTCCTGCGCAAGGTTCAGCTGACTCATGCCAACATGCGTATGGCCATTGCCCAGTACCGGCTTTTCGCGCAAAGGGTCCCACTTGAAATTGAGCGTACGCGCTCCCTGCTCCAACCAGTCAGGGTACAAAGACATCGCGCCATGAAGATAGGTCATGAAGAAAGGATTGAAGGCATCGGAAAAGTACTCGCGCGTAACGGGAATGACCTTGGCCGCGCCGGTGCTGCCACTACTGGAGATGTATTGGAATACCTCCGCCTCACACAGGACATTCTTTTCATTGGCGACGAGGCGATCGACATACGGCTTGAAATCTTCATAGCGACGCAGGGGAACCCGCTGCCGGAAGCTGGCAATGTCGTGCACCGCACTCATGTCATGCTCCGCACCGAATGCCGACCGCACGCCTGACCTCACCATTTTCTGCAGCAGCAATGCCTGCGCAGACTCAGCCCCTTTCAACCCCCTGCAGAATGATTCGTATGCCGCTTTGCAGGCCAGTTGTTGATTGCTCAAAAATCGGTCCTCGTGCATTTCCGTCTGACGTTGCAACCGCCTGAACTGAGGCCGTCGATTTCATGAACGATGCGGCAAGGGCCGTGTCAGCCTTCGACAAGATCGATCCAGCAAGCAAAAATGGGGTATTTGCCGGCGATCAGCATCGGCGGCCCGGCACGGTGCATGCTGAAGCCTGCTCGACTCAGGAGACGCTCGATGCCCAAGGGCGAAACCGTGATCAGCCGCTTGGCACCTTTGCTTTTTGCAACCTTGATGGATTCACGCAACAGCTTGATCGCCAGATCAGAAGAGAATTGACGGTTTGTAGTGCCAGATGGGTTATTGAGGTCGACCGCGGCAAATCGGGAAAGCTCCCAAATGTCCGGGGAGTTGGGGGCAGGTGCACCATTCAATAATTGCGGAAAGACTTCAGAGAGCAGATAGCTTTGCGTGGTCGGGAGCAGGCGGGCACAGCCCTGAATCCGCTCCTCATTGTCTTGAGCCACCACATAGACCGTATCCGGCCTGTCAAACTGGTCGAGCTCCAGGCCGTCATGACAATCGAGTTCCCAGCCCAACTTTTCAACAAAAACATGGTGTCTGTAACTGGAAACGCGAGCAAAAACTCCTTCCGGTAAATTTACCGTATTCCCTGCAATTATCTGCATGATCCGCCCCTGGATAAGCATCCTGAAAACCACGGGCGGATTTCACGTGAATCACTAAGGGGGGACTACTGACAACCTTGTCAGGTCATGAGGCGGCGGACAAATTGACATGGCTCATGATCTGCTCATGCCAAGGGCGATGATCGATGAAATGCTCCAGCAACCGTAATGTGCCGATCGGCCCCACATCGGTACGTGCCAGGTCGACAAACATGAGATTACTGCGGGGGGAGTTTATTCTGACGCAGAGCGGGCTCTGCCGCGTGACCAGGATTTGCCAATCCCAACCGAGCGTAATGACCGGATGGGCGTGACTGAGCCACTCGGTGTAACCGCCGACATGGTTGCTGCATACGCTATCAGGTAGACCTGTGGCCTTGTCCTCATCCAGTCCCGACATCAGATGAAACAGCGGTACCGTGAGGAATGCATCGAAGGTCATGCGGACATAACCGTCATCATCTGGTCGCGCTAGCGCATGACCAGGGACTAGTATCATTGACATGGCATTAAGTAATTTTTATTCCACGATGCCGCCGAGACTACAACTGGCGAACAAGGGTGGCCATTGTCAATTATGGCAGGTGGCTAGAAGGCACTTGAAACTGATAGTGACCTGCCCAGGCTAGATGATACCGACCAATGCGGCCCTGATCGCTGCGGCCGTCTTGTTGCTGGTGCCCAGCTTGGCCACGATATTATTGATATGGAAATTCACGGTGCGTTCCGTGATGTTGAGGATATTGGAGATCTCACCTGAGGTCTTGCCCTCGGCGGTCCATCTCAGAACCGTAATCTCCCGATTGGTCAGCTCTATTTCCGATGCCGGGTTCATCCGCGCGCCGAGCAGGCGCGCCATGCTGGCATGTGCAATCTGGGTCAGCCACAGCATGCGCAGGCCTTTGTCTTCGAGCTCGTTCTGGGCCAGCGATTCATGCGAGCGTGCCAGCGTCAGCATGCTGCTGATGCCTCGCGCATCGCGACAGGATTGTGCCCAGCCATGATGCAAGCCGAATGACTTGGCTTCTTCCCAGAATTCGCGTGCCCCACCAAAGACTTCCTCGGTCCAGACCAGCGGCAACACAGACTGCATCCCATGCTTGACCGTCGGATCAATCGTCACGTAGCCGTTATCCTGATAGCGCTCGTGCCACGCCTTGGGATAGTTGCCGAACATGACGGTCTTGGGAGCGGAAATGGGTAAGGGCATACGCATGCCAAAGGCGCAGAAATCAAAACCTAATTTGCTGGCCGTTGCGGCCAGTGCACTGAAAACCTCGACGTCACTACTGCAATGCTCCAGCGTGGCGAGCTGGTCTTCCTGCCAATTCTTCATGACTCACTCCCTTGATGACACAACTTCAGTGCCAACACTTCCCTGCTTAACCATCATGGCCATCCGCAATGCCGTTCTACAGGCGTCCGATAGGCCACTCCTGCCTTTCTTTGAACACGCAATCGGCATACCAACCACGCCCGAGAAAGCGGCCCTATCGACAGGAGCCACACTCGCTCTTGAATACCGGGCCAGTCTGTCAGCTACGTGAGCTCTTTTGAATCCCCATGGCCACAATCATGGCGAAGTCTTCGCGGTCATGAATCATGACTATCGTGACAAGTTGACGGCTCACGCAGCGCAGAACGCAGGTAAAACTAACCGAGAATGCCTGCAAGAACAAAGAATGGCCGGCAGTGGCAAGAGCCTGCACGCAGGGAAATGGCGCGAGAAGGCGCTTGGAGAGGGAGTGCGAGAGTCGCGCCTGCAGCGCTTGACTGAGGCCGGAGGGCAGCCGTTATCGCAGGCGACACTCGAGGCGGCATCTAGGAGCAGGTCGATTGCCTATGCCGTGACGTGGGAGTCCGGCCTCACACGGCCCGGGCTTCGCGTTACAGCTCGCATCACGTGCGAAAGAGGAAGTCCGGTACGGCGCTAGCCAGACAAGCCTCATCAGTGCCATTGATCAATCCGGACGCCGGCAAGAAACACAGCCTCGGGCGCCTGGCAGAAAAACATCTTATGGCGAGAGAGAGAACGTAGCCGGCGCTGGCATGACAAGCGAAGTGCCAGTCGCCCTCGGCGTCTGCATTCCCGGGCGCGGCACTCAGGCGGGGCGTGGTGTCGGAAATATCAAACCCGATGTCTGCCAGAGGCAGAGCCAAGCCCTGACCACAGGCTTTCGCATAGGCTTCTTTCAGCGTCCAGAGCTTGTAGAAGGGCTCCGCTTCTACCGTGCCAGCCAGTAACTCACGCTCTGATGCGGAACAGTAATTCTCGGCTAGCGCAGGCATGTCGACATTGCCGCCCCGCCACTCGATATCAATCCCCAGTTGCAGGGCGCGCGAAACCGCACAAACAATCAGTCCCCCCGCATGTGACACATTGAAAACCAGATCCGTTGCAGTAGCGAGAAAGGGCTTGCCCTCCGGTGATACGGCAATTTCAAGATGCCGTGGCTCAAGACCGATATAGCGCGACAACACACAACGGATCAGGGTTTTACTGACACCGTATTGCTGCCGAGCGGCGGCTGTCCGGAACGCCTGCTCACGACGGCGCTCTTCCTGCGTCAGGACAACACTGGCCAGTGCCGCGCCGGCTGTCAGGTCTGCCCACCAGACATCAACCGTCGTTGTCACGCGTGGGGGCCAGATGGGATTTTTACGCCGAACCAAGCGGCGTACATGGCTGGCAAGCTGAACAGTGTCAGCACCGTCGCCACCACCAATCCGCCCATGATCGCCACCGCCATCGGCCCCCAGAAAGTACTTTGCATCAGCGGAATCATGGCCAGTACGGCGGCAAACGCTGTCAGCATGATGGGGCGGAAGCGCCCAGCCACAGCCTGGATAATGGCGTCCCAAGGCTCGGCACCGGCCGCAATCTCCTTTTCAATCTGGTCTACCAGAATCAGGGAGTTGCGAATGATCATGCCGTTAAGGGCAATAATGCCCAGCATGGCAACAAATCCCATGGGTCGGCCCAGCAACAACATGCTGGCAGCCGCACCGATGATCCCGAGGGGCCCGGTCAGAAACACCAGCAGACTGCGGGAAAAGCTGCGCAACTGCAGCATGAGCAAGGTAAACATGAGGAAAAGCATCAGCGGCACATTGGCGTTGATGGAGTCGCTGCCTTTACCGGACTCAGCCAGTGCCCCCGCTACTTCGATGTGATACCCCGGCGGCAGGCTCTGACGCAGACCATCGAGCACCTTATCAATCCGGCTTGCCACGGTGTTGGCTTGTACGCCATCAATCACTTCGCCCTGAATAGTCATGGCAAAGTCGCCGTTCTGACGCCAAACCAGTCCGGGCTCCCACCCCAGGCTCAACTGCCCCAATTGCGTCAGCGGAACGGAGGCGCCGTCAACAGCACTCAGACTAGCGCCATTCAACGAAGCGGGGTCCACATAGGTGGTGTGCGGCTGGCGCAACACCACGTCAACCAGTTTGTCGCCATCCTGCACACGGCCAACCGTCAGCCCCTCAAGACTGGCATTGCTGCTGGCGGCAAGTCCCGTGTAACCAAGTCCCAGCTCTTGCATGCGCGCAGCGTCCGGCGCCAGCACCAGCGTGCGGACTTCTTCGTTCCAGTTGTCATGCGTATTGCGCATGGCGATGTCGGCATGCACGACTTTCTCGACGTCTGCAGCAAGCTCCGTCACCGTCTGCGCATTGGGGCCGAGCACCCGGAACATGACGGGATATGTCACCGGAGGACCATTGGGCAGCAGCTGAACGCGGGTTCTAGCTTCGGGAAACCGCGTCGCCAGCAAGTCCGGCAATTTGCGGCGCAACGCTTCTCGTGCCTCATGACTTTCCGGCAGCACGATCAACTGCGAGAAATTGCTTTGTGGTAATGCTTGCTCAATCGGCAGATAAAAGCGCGGCACGCTGGAGCCGACAAATGCCGACACCGAGGCCACGCCTTTTTCAGCACGCAGCTCTTTGTCTACGCGCCGTACCAGTGCCTCACTGGCGGCCATCGAGGCGCCCTCGGGAAGCCATATATCAACCAGCATCTCTGGACGATTGGATGCAGGGAAGAACTGCTGCTCCACTTGTGTCATGCCCACAATCCCCAGAACAAAGGCGGAAAGTGTCATACCGATCGTGGACCAGCGATGGCTGATGCACCATGCCACGGCTCGCCGCAAGCGCGGATAATGATCTGTTCTGATGACGGCACCGGCATGCGCCTCGGTTTTCAGCAGTCGGTAGCCAAGATAGGGAACAAAATAGACCGACACAAACCACGAGATCAGCAAGGCAGCGGTAGTCACCGCAAAAATCGCATAGGTATATTCGCCGACGGTCGACACCGCGAGGCCGATCGGCAGGAAACCGATGGCGGTAATGAGGGTGCCGGTCAGCATGGGCATGGCCGTCGCAGCAAAAGCATGCGTGCTGGCCGCCAGACGATCAAAGCCCTCCTCCATTTTGCAGACCATCATTTCCACGACAATGATGGCGTCATCCACCAACAACCCCAATGCGATGATCAGCGACCCCAGCGAGATCTTGTGCAG
>JAUXNL010000514.1 GCA_030684415.1 Moraxellaceae bacterium
GGTGTGGTCGTGACCTTCATGTCCATTCTTGAGCTGGTGAAGGAAGGCATCATCGATCTGGTGCAAACCGAATCCTTTGGTCCGATTCACGTCAAGGCACGCGCGCAGCGCGCCGAAGGCGAGGGCTACGATCTCGGTGACGACATGACGGATGACGCCGTCGAGGATGCATTTGAAGCAACCGCGCCGGTGCTGGAAGACGACGCGGTGCAAACCGATTTCATTGATGACGATTTTGACGAAGGCGCAGGCGAAAGCGACTTCGCGCGTGACGGAGAATGACCATGGACGCCGCGCTGCTGAAAAAAATTCTGGAAGGCGCCATTTTTGCCGCTGGCCAGCCGCTCAATCTGGAACAACTCGGGCAGTTGCTCGATGAAAGTGAGCGCCCCGATAACGCCGCCTTGCGCGCCGTGCTGGACGAGTTGATGGCCGACTACGCTGAACGTGGTGTCGAGCTGAAAGAAGTGGCCTCTGGCTTCCGTTTCCAGGTGCGTCAGGAAACCGGCCCGTGGGTCAGCCGCCTCTGGGAAGAAAAGCCCTCGCGTTATTCACGCGCCTTGCTCGAAACACTGGCGCTGATTGCCTACCGCCAGCCCATCACGCGCTCAGAAATCGAAGAAATCCGTGGCGTGTCGGTGAGCTCGCATATCGTGAAGACACTGCTGGAACGTGAGTGGGTCCGTGTGGCGGGCCATCGCGATGTGCCTGGGCGGCCCGCTTTGTTCGCCACCACCCGCGAATTTCTCGACAACTTCAATCTGAAAAGCCTGGCGGATCTGCCGTCGCTTTCGGAAATCCGTGATCTGGAGCGGATCAACGAAGAACTGGAGTTTCTGGAAGCGCAAGCCGTGGTGGATGGCGGCGGCATCCTCCCAGAAGAGGACGCCTTGGCCGAAGTGCTGGCCGGGCTGGAAGAAGAAATCGCGGCGGATGCACAGACCGCCCCCACGCGCCGCGACGACGAAATATACGAGTGATTTTTCCTTCTCCCGCCGGAGAAGGCGTTGCCCCTGCAGCAGGCCAAGGTCATCCGGCCCGCCTGCCGCAAGGGCACTCCCTGAATGACGATGAGTTAAAGCTCCATGAGTGAAAAATTGCAGAAAGTCCTGGCCCGTGTCGGCCTTGGTTCGCGTCGCCACATGGAGCAGGCGATTACCGATGGGCGTGTCAGCGTCAACGGCAAGCTCGCCACGCTGGGCGATCGCATCGAGGTGGGCGACGAGTTGCGCGTCGATGGCCGTCAGGTGCATTTCACCATCGAATCGGAAATGCGCCGCCGCGTGCTCATCTATTACAAGCCCGAAGGTGAAATCTGCTCACGCCAGGACCCGGAAGGACGCCCCACCGTGTTTGACCGCATGCCGCCGCTCAAGGGCGAGCGCTGGGTCATGGTCGGCCGTCTCGACGTGAACAGCTCCGGCCTGCTGCTGTTCACCACCGACGGCGAACTCGCCAACCGCCTCATGCATCCCTCCAGCGAAATCGAGCGTGAATACGCCGTGCGTGTGATGGGGGAAGTTACGCCGGAAGTGCGCGCCAACCTGTTGGCCGGCGTGCAACTGGATGACGGTCCGGCCAAGTTCGAAAAAATGAGCGAGCTGGGTGGCGAAGGCTTCAACCGCTGGTGGCAAGTGGTGGTGAAAGAAGGTCGCAACCGCGAAGTGCGCCGCCTGTTCGAATCGCAAGAGCTTAAGGTCAGCCGTCTGCTGCGCACACGCTACGGCACAGTCACGCTGCCGCGCACACTCAAGACCGGACGCTGGATCGAACTCGACAAGCACGACATCGACACGCTGGTGGAAAGCGTCAGCCTTCGCCCGCGTCGCGGCACCGGCCTTTATGGTCTGGCCAAACGCCGCACAGAAAAAATGCAGGAAAATCCCTTGCCGGCACGGCGTGGCGGCTTTTTGCGCCAGCAGAAGCGCGACGGTCGAGGCAAGGACGAGTAATGAAGAAGGGCGGTTTTTTCCGTCGGCAGGTCGCGCCGCTGCTGGTGTATCTTTTTTACCGCCTGCTGCGCCTGACCTGGCGTGTCACCTTCGATGAGTGCGAGAGTTTTCGCCAAGCGCTGAAAGCACGTGAGCCGGTGGTACTGGCGCACTGGCACGGCGACGAGCTGGCGCTCATCCATCTCGTTGTGCGCTACCGCATCGCCACCATTACCTCCACCAGCCACGATGGTGAGCTGATGGATGAAGTGCTGCGCCGCCTTGGCGCGGCAACGGCGCGTGGATCATCCTCGCGCGGCGGCGCCAATGCCATGCGCGGCCTGATCACGCATTGCCGCCGCAATGGCAATAACGTGTCGTTTGCCGTGGATGGCCCCAAGGGGCCGATCTACAAGGTCAAGCCCGGTGTGTTCGAATTCTCACGCCTGATGCAGGCACCGATCTATTCCGTGTCGGTGGGCGTGTCGCGCCCCTGGGTATTTGGCCGTTCGTGGAACAAGGCCGTGCTGCCCAAGTTTTTCTCGCGTGTACATGTGCGCGTGACCGAAGGCCTGCCCGCGATTACCCGCGAACTGGACCCGCGCTCGCCTGAGCTGGCGACACAGCTAGAGACGCTGCTCAACGACGGCCGCCAGCAGGTGAATGCCGTGGTCGGCGTGGAGCGTCTGTAGATATTTCCCGCTGATGCCGGCTCATGTATAGCCGTTGCATGGCATTGAGGAAGTCGCCAAAGCGCAAAGTCTGAAGGCATGGCAGCCTACTGCGTCATTCAGGGTTAGCCAACTGTGCGGGATAGTGGGGGAGGGTCAACGCATCCTGCCCAAATAGACTTCTTCCGTGCGGATGCGGTAGTGTTTCGTGCGAATGGACTGCCGCGCAACTTCCAGCATCCTGGGACGGCTAGTCTGGTCATGCATGACCCTAAGACCCCCGAGTTAGACCCCAAAAGTGACGCCTAATCCTTGGCGCGCTTTCAAGTATCAGAGGGTTACACCAAGGTCAGGCGGATTAGTCAGCAACTTTTAAAATGAATTAGGCCCGATTTTGGGGTCTATTTAACGGTAGGTCGCTTCGCCATGGATGCTCCAGATTCTCTCTACAGATATCAGGCGCTGAGCGCGTATTCGCTTGCGGCGCTGGTTAACAAGACAATATGGCTGGCCAAACCGTCTACATTCAACGACCCCTTCGACTGTGCGATTACTCTTGACCGCCAGAAGTACAAGCAGTCCGTGATGCACGCCGTGTCAGTGGCCATGGAGCGTGCAAAACCAGCCGGACTTAATCCGGAGCACCTCCAAGATATGTGGCCAGGTGACGAAGAGGCGTTTGAGCAATTTCGATCGCACCTCACAGAGATGGTCCAAAACTTGGGTATCTGCTCGTTTAGCGCAACTTCGACTCACTTGCTCATGTGGTCTCACTACGCTAACCATCACCGAGGATTCTGCGTCGAGTACGACTGCCGCGCAGGGACGAAATTGCGCAAGCTTGCGTACAAAGTCAAATATGAAGATACCGTCCCAAGTCTTACCGCTGCTGATTTCGCACCTCCTGAAAACGAAGGCGCCGTCGACACTCTCTGGCTCACGAAGGCCAAATGCTGGGCATACGAGGAAGAGTGGCGAGTCATGACGAATGAAGGAAACAAGGCGCATCGAGCTCCTTCTCGAATTCTCTCTGTCATATTCGGTGCTCGAATGCCGGAGTCAGACCGTATCATGGTTGCTTATGCTCTTCGGCATGAACCTGACGTCAACTTCAAGCAGGCGAGGCTCAAGGAGGGGCATTTTGAAGTTGAGGTCGCGCCTATATGAATCAGCGACCTAACACGGCAGTCGAGCGGCGTGCGCGAAAAGCTGTGCGGGCAGCTCTATTTTACGTTATGCATACAGTCCGAAAGCAAGGAAAATAGAATGGTCTTTGGCACACTCTCAAAAAAATACTCACAAAAAAAATCAGAGTATATATTTCTTGGCGCGCCTGAAGCGGAGGCTGAGGCATTGCCAACATCACAAATGCCATTATCTGCCGTTTACACAGATCATCATAACCTTCTTGCAGCATTAGCAAATGAGCGTTTCATTATCTGCGGAAGAAAAGGTGCTGGGAAAAGCGCTTTTGCTGAGCATGTGTTGTCACTCGCCAACAATGAAGCAAATTTATTTTGCAAGTTCATTCGCCAAGGCGAAGCAAATCTAGAGAAAATAGTTCAGATTGGTAAAGACTCAGGACATGAAATCGAGAGGGAGACACTTTACACATGGCTTATTCTCACAAATATTCTTAAGTTATTTTCTGATAATCAAGCCATACAAAATAACAGGGATTATCAGCTGCTCTCACAGTTTCTACAAAGAAATAGTGGATATATTGATATACGAGAAGCTGAGATAAAGGAGCTCGTCAAGAAAAATGGATTTGAGGTGAATATTGAGTATTTTAGAAGATACCTGCTATCAAAGCACAACAAAAGTATTGAAATAAAACAGGAAAAAGCTCCATTTTATAAGCTGATTCCACACTTGAAGGAAGTTGTTCTTAAGGTGTTGCAAAGTCATGACGAAAGAGAGAATGAAAACAGCTACGTCCTCTTCTTTGATGATCTTGATATTTCCTTCAAGGCTAATAATACGGACAGCATTGAAAACATAATAAGCCTTCTTCGCGTCTCGAAAGAGATAAACAATGAGTTTTTCGCAAAGAACAAGCTAGAATCAAAAATAGTGATACTTCTGCGCGACGATATTGCAAAATCAATTTCGGCGCATAGCAGTGATACTGCCAAGCTATTTTCTTCGTACTCTATACATATCAACTGGTATCAAGATGAGTATCACAAATCAAATCCAGAATCAGACCTAAATATCAGAAAGTTTCTCAATACAAGAATAGGATACGCATTTAATTCACAATCCATCAAATTTTCAGAGAAAGACCCTTGGCTTAGCCTAGTCGAAGACCCATTTACATCAGGAGCCCAAGCCGAAAGCCAGAATAAAACTAGTTTTAAATATATACTGGACCACACATTCTTTAGGCCGCGCGATTTGATTCTTTTTTTTGGCCCATTGAAAACACACAAGTATCAGCTGCCTCTATCTAAGCAAGACATCAATCACTTGATAGGCAGATACTGTGAGGAAGTCGTTAATGAACTAAAAAATGAGCTTTCTTGCTTCTATTCACCAGCCCAAATTCTTTCTATTTTTAGTGCCCTCGGCTCAATGTCTGAGTCCTGCAAGTTATCAGGCAGCAACAGCATATCTTACCAAGACTCTTTGCAAGCCATTAAAGATGTTGGCAACAATATAGTTGGCCATGAACTTCTGAGTGATTTATTTGAGCGGTCAATAATCGGGAATATGGGATCTAATGGTCACGTATTTTTCAAACATAGAGAGCCATCTTCAGATACCTACCATTTCAACATCAATAATCGAATTGTTCTGCATAATGCAATAAAAGTATATTGCTCAAACAAGGGATATGCATAACAAGTCCATAATATGTAGAAGTTCTGATCTCGTCTGATAGGTGCCGTTTTTTTTGGGTAGTGACTATCAAATCACATCACGCGATCTGGCAGGGCGCTGTGTTCCCATACAGAGATTATGAGCGTGATGTTTCGCAATTCTTGGGGGAGTTTAAGGCAGATACCTTTAGTAGGACTCCTGCCGCCGCAGAGAAAATAGCGGGGCAGAATTGAGCATCACGTACCTAAAGCTCTCTAAGACTTCCTGCGTCAACACCTGAGTGATCGTTTCAAAGCCCGGCAACGCCGGGCTTTGTTTTTCCTGAATATTTCGCTGCGGCTTGAATGCTGTCCACCGCAGGGGGCCACCTTCCCCGACGACACGGCCGCGCACGGTGGGCAACGCCCACTCCTGAATTATCCAGAGCGTTCAGTCTTTAGGCTGTGCATCCAGCGATTGCCCGGTCACGCCACGGCTGTCCGGCCCCATCAGGTAAAGATAAAGCGGCATGATCTCGGCCGGCATTTTCAGCACGGCCGGATTTTCGCCGGGGTAGGCGGCGGCGCGCATGGTGGTGCGGGTGGCGCCGGGGTTGATGCAGTTCACGCGGATATTCGTCGTGTTCATCAGTTCATCGGCCAGCAACTGGGCCAGGCTTTCAATGCCGCCCTTCGAAACAGCATACGCGCCCCAGAAGGCACGGGCGCGACGCCCCACTGAGCTGGTGGTGAAGGCAATCGAGGCATCCGGTGATTGCCGGAGCAGGGGCAGCAGAGCCTGCGTCAGCAGAAAAGGCGAGCGCAGGTTGATGCTCATCACGCGGTCCCAGGTGTCGGGGTCGTACATGTCGAGCGGGGTGATGTCGCCGAGCACGCCAGCGTTGTGCAGCAGCCCATCAAGGCGCCCGAACTCGCGCTCAAGCGTCTCGGCCAGTTGGGTATATTCCGCGACCGTTGCCTGTGAAAAGTCGACCGGCACGAGCGCGGGCTGGGCATGACCCGCCGCTTCGATTTCGTCGTAAACCTTCTCCAGTTTGGCCAGCGTGCGGCCCGCCAGCACCACCGTGGCGCCATGGGCGGCAAAGGCGTTGGCGGCGGCACGCCCGATGCCGTCACCTGCGCCGGTGACCAGAATGACACGGCCGGTGAGCAAGCCGGCGGCCGTTTCATAGGTATGAGGAGCGTTGTGCATCACATATGTCCTGCAAGCAGTTCAGAAATTTTGGGGCCTTGTTCCGGCAGCTCTTGAGGCAGTTGCTGGCTCGGCGGCGGCCTGTAGCGCGGGCCCGGCAACGCGCCGAGCCAAAACGCACCGGCTAAAGACGGTGCTCAGGCCAGGCCGAGCAAACGGGTCAGCTCGAAAACCGTGTCTACGGTGTGATCGGCCTGCCAGGCGTCGACGTCTTCGTCATCGGGAATATAGCCGTAGCGCACGGCAATCGTGGTCATGCCGGCATTCCGGCCTGCCTCGATGTCGCGCAGGTGATCGCCCACATAAAGGCAGCGCTCGGGCCGGATGCCGATGTGCTGCGCCGCCTTCAGCATGGGTTCGGCATGCGGTTTGGTGTGCGTGACCATGTCCGGGCAGATGGCGACCTTGCAGCGGCTGTCGAGGCGCAAGGCCTTGAGCAGGGGCAGGGTATAGAGGCTGGGCTTGTTGGTCACGATGCCCCAGGGAATGGCGCGGGACTCAAGCCCGGTGAGCAGCTCATTCATGCCCGGAAAGAGCTGGGTCTCGTCGGCCAGATGCACCAGATAGCTTTTCAGGAACTCCTGACGCAGCGCCTCGAATTCGTCCGAGGCGAGGTCGAAGCGGTCGCCAAAGCCGAGCGCGACCACGGCACGTGAGCCTTGCGATACCGCCGCACGGATGCTGGCGTAAGGCAGTGGCGAGCGGCCATGGGCCTGTAGTTGGCGATTGAGCACCGCAGCAAAATCGGGGGCGGTGTCGATCAGGGTGCCATCCAGATCGAAGAGCACGGCGTCGGCATGCAGCATCAGGCGTGGTCTCCGTCCGGGCGGCGGGTGGCAATCATGTAGTTCACGTCTACGTTCGGCGCGAGCCAGTAGCGCCGGGTCAGCGGGTTGTAGTGCAGCCCGGTCATGTCGCTCACATCCAGCCCGGCCGCGCGGATCCAGCTCGAAAGCTCGGAGGGTTTGATGAACTTGGCGTAATCATGGGTGCCGCGCGGCAGCAGCTGCAGGATGTATTCCGCGCCCAGAATGGCGAAGGCATAGGCCTTGGGGTTGCGGTTGATGGTGGAGAAAAACACCTGGCCACCCGGCTTCACAAGGTCGAAACAGGCCTTCACCACGGCGGCCGGGTCGGGCACATGCTCCAGCATTTCCAGACAGGTCACGGCATCGAAGGAGGCAGGGCGCTCAGCGGCGAGCTGCTCGACCGGAATCTGTTGGTAGTCCACCTGCTGACCGCTTTCGAGCAGGTGCAGGCGGGCAACCGCCAAGGGCGCCGCGCCCATGTCGATGCCGGTGACGGTGGCGCCACGCCGCGCCATGCTTTCGGAAAGGATGCCGCCACCGCAGCCGACATCCAGCACGGTCTTGCCGGCTAGGCCGACGCGCTCGTCGATCCAGTTCAGGCGCAGTGGATTGATTTCGTGCAGGGGTTTGAATTCGGAGTGCGGGTCCCACCAGCGGGAGGCCAGGGCCTCGAATTTGGCGATTTCGGACGGGTCGACATTGGTCGTGGGGGCCGTCATGCCGGGCTCCTTGATGCAGGTGGTGGCGAGGGCGGCCAGTATAACGGGATGAAGGCGCCTGCGGGCACTGGAAATGCGTGCCTCCGGGCGTATGCCGGATTAGATAACCCTCTGATTTTCGTGATAGTATCGCCACTTTTCGCGGGCCGGAAAAACCGGCCTGCCGCACCGCATCGCAAGGTGGGGTGCCGGTGCAGCAGAAGTCCGGCAAATGCCGGTCATCGCGGTTCCCGGAGTGGCCAGGAGGCCCTTCGGGAAATAACAGAAAGTCGCCCGTCGTCTGCCCTTGTGGCGGCAGCGGAGAGACCAGTCAGGACGGGGAGCCACGAAGATCCATGACCGAAACCAGCAAAGAAATCCTGCCGGTCAATATCGAAGACGAATTGCGCCAGTCCTACCTCGATTACGCCATGAGCGTGATCGTCGGCCGAGCCCTGCCAGACGCGCGTGATGGCCTCAAGCCTGTGCATCGCCGCGTGCTGTTTGCCATGCACGAACTCAGCAATGACTGGAACAAGGCCTACAAGAAATCGGCCCGTGTGGTCGGTGACGTCATCGGTAAATATCACCCGCATGGCGACAGCTCTATTTATGATGCCATGGTGCGCCTCGCGCAGGATTTTGCGGTGCGTTA
>JAUXNL010000515.1 GCA_030684415.1 Moraxellaceae bacterium
TGTTGAAGAAAGCGAAAAGACTGCAATAGCCGAGAAAACGCCTGTCAGATTGACACGCATTGGCACACTCCCTGTGAACTTACCAAATCCTGTTAAAGCAGGAGCTGTTACTCCTACGATCCAGCTAGGATTTTCTTTACATAGCCTGCGATAAGTCAATACACATTTTTACTTAACATTCGTCAAAAAACTCCACTCCTCCGCGAGCTGCCGCAACAACACCGGCTCCTGCAGCGGCCCCTGCTCTGGCCCTAGCGCGCATTGCGCGGAGTCTTCGCGCCAGGTCTCACGTAATTGCTGTTGGCCGGGCAACAGCCCGGAGAACGCACGACGCTGCAATTGCCCCTGCCACCACAGCGCTTCTTCACCCCTGACGCCGGTATTGCCATCGCAGCCCGGCATCTCGGTGAAAGGATCAGGGGTTTCCTGAAGGCTGGCGGCCAGCAGCTCGCCGTTACGCCAACTGAATTCATAACGGGTGCGGCCGGGGCATTGCGAGCTGCGCAGCTTTTCATGCTGGACTCGCAGATAACGCAGTTGCACACCGCCCCGCTCAACCGCAACGCGGCGCCAGGACAGCTCGGGATTCCGCTTCTCATCCGCAGACACAGGACTGGCGCTGAGCGTGACACCGTCAATCTGCTCGGCCCACCAAGGGCTATCGGCCAGCGCCTGCAACCAGGCCACATACGCTTCAGACTCACGATGCGGACGCAGTCGTGGTGAGCCATCTGCTTGCAGGGTGAGCGCTGGATCACAGCTATCGACTGCCGCTTTTGCCGTTGCTGCGCTTGCTGCAGTTGTAGTGCCTGTGCCTGTGCCTGTGCCAGAGGCACGATGCCAACTGGCTACGCCGGCATACGGAGGCGGCAAATGCAGCTCCATCACCGGATAACCTTTGATCGACTGAGCGTGGCTTTGCCGGTTTTCTTCCGCGCTTGGAATCACGGCGAGATCGCTGTCGATATTGACGGGCAAATCACCCGGCCAGAATGGCGGCAACGACACACGCAACGGACCGGCCGGGCGGTAAGGCATCAGGCCGAACCACTGCCATCCTCGTACCGGAAATTGCAGTTGCTGCGGTTGCCGAATGATTTTCTCGCCACTGAGATGGCGCGAGCGCCAGCGCTTCTTGAGGCAAATGGACGGGCCACTGCACAGGCCGAATCGTCCCGTCCAACCGGGGATCGCTAACAGCGGCGCATAGGTGATGCGCACGTCCACCTCTTTCGCTGCCAGACGCTCAGCCAACTGCGCAGCATCCATATCAAGATTGACCGCCTGATCGACACGGAAAACGATTTCCGTTGCCGCCGCTTCCGTCGACATGATCAGGAGCAGCGCCGCCGCCATTCGGACGTTCATGGCGCGGACAACACGCCGATACGATCATTTTCCAGCGAGCCGACATACAGCTTGCCGCCATGCGGCAAGACCGATGTCACCATGCGCAGGTGATCGCCAGTCGTATCGTGCAGGCTATGCAGGAGTTTGCCATTTTCATTCATGGCCACCGCCAAGCCGTAACGATCCGGCTTGGGCCAAAGCGCGCGTGGCAATTTCACCATGACCTTGCGCATCCACGGATACTTGGCCGACACATCGGCAATCGCCTTGCGTGGGCTCGGCATGGCCAGCCAGATAGTGCCTTTTCCATCGCTATTGATGTTGTCGGGCAAGCCGGGAAGATTGTCTGCAATGATGTCGTTCTGCCCTGCCCGCTCGCCGGTCAGCCACAACTTGCGAATGCGGTAGCGATAGGTTTCGGCGACAAAAACGGCATCGCCGTTTTGCGAGAGCGCAACACCGTTTGCAAAATAAAGTCCATCCAGCAGCAAGCGTGTGCTGCCATCCGCGGGATCATGCACATACAGACGCCCATAGGGGCGGCCTTCGAGCAGGTCAAGCACATAGTCGGGCTGTGTGTATTTTGTGCTGGCGTCGGTGAAATAGATTTTACCGTCTGCGGCAATATCGAGATCATCCGTAAACCGCAGCGGCACGCCATCGACTTGCGTCACCAGCGTGATCAACTCACCAGAGGGTGTGAGCTTGATGAGTCCCTTCCAGGCATCACACACCACAAGGTTGCCGGCGGCATCAAATACCATGCCGAGTGGGCGGCCACCGGTATTGGTCAGCGTGACGATGCGGCCATCCTTTTCTACCCGGATGATGCGGCCATCGTGCAGGCCGGTATGCAAGCGGCCTTGCGCATCCATCGCGATGTCTTCCGGGCCATGCACCTCGCCTTTTGCCAGTAACACAGCATTCTTCAATGATTCATCAGGGGTCAGCACGCCCTCCCATGCAGGGGGCTCGGCCGGCTGCCATGCCTGCGCATCCAGCGAGGGCGTCAACTGCCACCACGCCGCCATCACCAGCACGACGGCGGGCAGGACGATCATTTTCCGCTTCATTTTTCTGTCCCTGTAAAAACATTTACACGCACGGCGACAATCCGCCGCCGCTCTTAGCCGCTTGCTGAAAAACGCCCATCCCGGGCTTTTCAGCCCGCGATTCCGGCACATGTCCGGAATCTCTCTACGCTGAATCAATCACTCAAGGGTGATTGATTAGCGACCCAGCCATCCTTGGTCGGGAAACAGCTTGCTGAAAAGCATTTTTCAGAAAGCTGTTAGTGACCGGTGAGCAAGACCACCTTACCGGTCACACGGCGCTCCATCAGTGCGCGCAAGGCCAGTGCGGCTTCTGCCAGCGGATACGTGGCTGACACATGCGGGCGTAGCTCGCCTGACATCAGCCACTGGAACAACTGCATGCCGTTCCCCATATTGGTCTGTGGTTCGCGCACGGCAAAATCGCCCCAGAACACGCCCATGATGGCGCAGCCTTTCAGCAGCGCCAGATTGAGCGGGATTTTCGGAATATCGCCGGCAGCAAATCCCACCACGAGGTACCGCCCCTTCCAGGCAATACTGCGCAAGGCCGGCTCCGCATATTTGCCGCCCACGGGATCGTAAATCACATCAACGCCCTTGCCGTCGGTGAGGGCCTTGACGCGCTCTTTAAGGTCTTCGCTTTCATAATTGATGAGGTCATCCGCCCCGTGCTCACGGCAAATGGCCAACTTTTCTGCTGTAGATGCCGCGGCAATGACGCGCGCGCCCATTTTTTTGCCCAGCTCAATCGCTGCTAACCCGACACCTCCGGCCGCCCCCAAGACCAGCAGGGTTTCGCCGGGCTGCAACTGCGCGCGATCTTTGAGGCCGTGATACGACGTGCCATAGGTCATCATGAAAGCGGCCGCGATTTTCGGGTCCAGGCCGGGTGGCAACGGAATCACCTGCTTGCTGTCCGCCAATACCTCCTCGGCAAAACCACCCCAGCCCGTGAACGCCAGCACTGGCATACCGGGCTGCAAATGCTTGATGCCCTCGCCCACCGATTTGATGACGCCCGCCAACTCTCCACCGGGCGAGAACGGCAAGGCCGGCTTGAACTGGTAAAGATTCTGGATGATGAGCGTATCCGGAAAATTGACACCGCAGGCCTGCACGCTGATGACCACCTGCTTCGGCCCCGGCACCAATGCCGGCACGTCTTCCACCACCAGTGTTTCGGGCAAACCATGTTGTTTGCAAAGTACGGCTTTCATGCTGACTCCAGAATTCAGTGCGACAGATAGACCAATGCCAGTGCAACCACGGCCGGCATGGCCTGCACCCACACGATACGTTTACTGACCGTGGCACCACCAAACACGCCCGCCACAATCACGCAAGAAAGGAAAAAGACTTTCTGGGCAAAGCCCTCGGGGCCCAACAACAATCCCCAGACAAGGCCCACCACCAGAAATCCGTTGTACAGCCCTTGATTGGCCGCAAGGGCACGGGACTCATTGGCAAAAGCCTCTGTCAGCCCGAACACTTTTCGCCCCATCGGCCGTGTCCACAGAAACATTTCCAGCACCATAAAGTAGAGATGTAAAAGCGCTACAAGGCCCACCAGTACATTCGCAAAAAATTCCATGACACCCTCATCAAGAAAGTCAGGCCAGGGAAGCCTGGCCAGAAAAATCAGACCAGCAAGTAACCGCCATCCACATTCAGACACGCGCCAGTTGTATAGCTGGACGCCGGCGACACCAGATAAAGGACGGCGCCTGCCATTTCGTCCGGCTGTGCCACGCGACTCATGGGCACATGTTTGAGCAGTTCGTTCAGGATCACCGGATTCTGGGTAAGCGCCGAGGCGAACTTCGTTTCCGTGGCGCCGGGCAACAATGCATTGACACGAATACCCTGCGCGGCGGCTTCTTTGGCAAACGCCTTGGTCATGGAAATCACGGCCGCCTTGGTAATCGAATAAATCCCCTGAAAAGCGCCGGGAATCATGCCATTGACGGAAGCCACGTTGACGATGGCACCGCCCCCGCCTTCGCCCATCAGCTTGACGGCACGGGCCG
The DNA here is from genome assembly GCA_030684415.1 of Moraxellaceae bacterium. Classification (GTDB taxonomy): domain Bacteria; phylum Pseudomonadota; class Gammaproteobacteria; order Pseudomonadales; family Moraxellaceae; genus UBA2031. The sequence goes on from JAUXNL010000515.1 coordinate 4,433, forward strand.
ACATGAAGAAATACCCACGGATATTCACATCGACCGTTTTCTGGAAGCTGGCCAAATCCGTTTCATGAATGGGGCCGAAATGCGGATTCGTGGCCGCATTGTTCACCAGAATATCAAGGCGGCCATGCTTTTCGCGGATGGCAGCAAAAATGCCGTCAATCTGCTCCATCTCGCCGATATGGCAGGCCATCGCTTCGGCGTTGAAACCTGCCTCGCGAATCGATGCCGCGACCGCCTCACATCCGTCCAGCTTGCGACTGGACACA
>JAUXNL010000519.1 GCA_030684415.1 Moraxellaceae bacterium
TAACACACGGGCACCGCGCTCATTGCATCTGCCGAACGCAGGGCTTAGTCAGTATCGAGCTCAATATTGATGCCCAGCGAACGAATCTCCTTGATCAGCACATTGAAGGATTCGGGCATGCCCGGATCCATGCGGTGATCACCATCGACAATGTTCTTGTAGATGCGCGTACGACCGTTCACGTCATCCGACTTCACCGTCAGCATTTCTTGTAGGGTATACGCGGCGCCGTACGCTTCCAGCGCCCAGACTTCCATTTCCCCGAAGCGCTGACCGCCGAACTGCGCCTTGCCACCCAGCGGCTGCTGGGTGACGAGCGAGTAAGAGCCGGTGGAACGCGCATGCATCTTGTCGTCGACCAGGTGATTCAGCTTGAGCATGTACATGTAGCCCACGGTCACCGGACGATCGAAGCGCTCGCCAGTGCGGCCGTCGAACAGCCACTGCTGACCGGTTTCGCTCTGGCCTGCCAGCTTCAGCAGCGCCTTGATTTCCGGCTCATGCGCGCCATCAAACACCGGCGTCGCCATCGGCACACCGGCTTTCAGGTTGTGCGCTAGCGCTACAACTTCAGGGTCGGTCAGCGACTTGATGTCTTCTTGCTGACCACCCACACCGTTGTAAATCTCATCGAGGAACTTGCGGATCTCGGTAACCTTCTTCTGCTGATCCAGCATTTCGCCAATGCGCTGACCGAGGCCCTTGGCGGCCCAGCCCAGATGGGTTTCGAGAATCTGACCGACGTTCATACGCGAAGGCACGCCGAGCGGGTTCAGCACGATATCGACGGGCTCACCGAACTCGTCATGCGGCATGTCTTCCACCGGCATGATGACGGAGACCACACCCTTGTTACCGTGACGGCCGGCCATCTTGTCGCCGGGCTGGATGCGGCGCTTCACCGCCAGATACACCTTCACGACTTTCAGCACGCCATGAGCGAGGTCGTCGCCAGTGGTGATCTTGCGCTTTTTGTCTTCGAACTTGGCTTCGATGTCAGCTTCGCGATCCTTCAGATAGGCCTGAGCCTTCTCGAGCTGTTCAGCAATACCGTCATCGGCCGGGCGAATCTCGAACCACTGATCCAGCGTCAACGGATCAAGGTCTTCCTTGGTGAGGACAGCGCCCTTTTTGAGGCCCGCACCACCATTCACTTTCTGGCCAACCAGCGCAGCGCGCAGACGGGCAGAGGTGGCTTCGGCAAAGATCCGGTACTCTTCCTTCAAGTCCTTGCGATAAGAGTCGAGCTGCTCTTTCTCGATGGCAAGCGCACGGGCGTCTTTTTCGATGCCGTCGCGCGTAAACACCTGCACATCAATCACCGTTCCCTTGGTGCCGGAGGGCACGCGCAAGGAAGTGTCTTTCACGTCAGACGCTTTTTCACCGAAGATGGCACGCAACAGCTTTTCTTCAGGAGACAACTGGGTTTCGCCCTTCGGCGTTACCTTGCCCACCAGAATGTCGCCTGCATTCACTTCGGCGCCGATATAGACAATACCGCTCTCGTCCAGCTTCGCCAGCGCCGCTTCGCCCACATTAGGGATGTCGGCCGTAATTTCTTCCGAACCCAACTTGGTATCGCGCGCGATACAGCTCAATTCCTGGATATGGATGGAGGTAAAACGATCCTCCTGCACCACACGCTCAGAGATGAGAATGGAGTCTTCGAAGTTGTAGCCATTCCACGGCATGAAAGCGACACGCATGTTCTGACCGAGCGCAAGCTCGCCCAGATCCACCGAGGGGCCGTCAGCCAGAATGTCGCCACGCGCCACCACATCACCGACATTGACCAACGACTGCTGGTTGATGCAGGTGTTCTGGTTGGAGCGGGTGTACTTGGTCAGGTTGTAAATATCGACACCGGCTTCGCCGAGTACGATTTCACCATCATCCACACGCACAACAATTCGTGAGGCATCAACGTAGTCAATCTTGCCGCCACGACGTGCCACGACGCACACACCCGAGTCACGGGCGACGTAGCGCTCCATGCCGGTGCCCACAAGCGGCTTCTCTGAACGCAGTGTCGGCACAGCCTGACGCTGCATGTTCGAACCCATGAGCGCACGGTTCGCGTCATCGTGCTCAAGGAAGGGGATCAGCGATGCGGCAACCGAGACCACCTGGCGGGGTGAAATATCCATGTACTGGACTTTTTCCGGCCCCATCACGGTGAATTCGTTTTTGTGTCGCACGGCAACGAGGTCGTCCACCAGGCGATTGTTCTTGTCCACCTTGGAGTCGGCCTGTGCCACAACGAACTCTGCCTCTTCAATAGCCGACAGGTATTCGTATTCGTCCGTCACTTTTCCGTCGATGACTCGACGGTAGGGGCTTTCCAGAAAGCCGTAGTCATTGGTGCGGGCAAAAGAGGCGAGCGAGTTGATCAGACCGATGTTCGGGCCTTCCGGCGTTTCAATCGGGCACACACGACCATAATGTGTCGGGTGCACGTCACGCACTTCGAAGCCAGCACGTTCACGCGTCAAGCCGCCCGGGCCAAGCGCAGAAACACGACGCTTGTGCGTGACTTCTGACAAGGGATTGTTCTGGTCCATGAACTGCGAGAGCTGCGATGAACCGAAGAACTCCTTGATCGCCGCCGACACAGGCTTGGCATTCACCAGATCCTGAGGCATCAGGTTTTCGGATTCGGCCAGCGACAAGCGCTCTTTGACCGCACGCTCAACGCGAACGAGACCGACACGGAACTGGTTCTCCGTCATTTCACCCACGGAACGCACACGGCGGTTACCCAGATGGTCGATGTCATCGACTTCACCCTTGCCGTTGCGGATATCAATCAATGTCTTCATGACATCGACAATGTCCTGGCGCGACAACACGCCCTCACCCAGATCGCTGTCGCGACTCAGGCGGCGGTTGAACTTCATGCGACCGACATTGGACAGATCGTAGCGCTCAGCCGAGAAGAACAGGTTCTTGAACAGGTTCTCGGCAGCGTCCTTGGTGGGCGGCTCGCCCGGACGCATCATGCGGTAGATTTCGACCAGCGCATCCAGCTCGGTGCGGCTAGGATCGACACGCAAGGTGTCCGACACGAAGGGGCCACGATCCAGATCGTTCGTGTAGAGAATTTCAAAGGACTTGATGCCAGCCTTGGTCAGCTTGACCAGCACATCTTCTGCCAGGACGCTGTTGCCCTCGCAGATGATTTCGCCGGTTTCCTTGTTGATGATGGTCTTGGCCACCACCTTGCCAACCAGATACTCGTGCGAAACATCCAGCTCGGTAATACCGGCCTTTTCGATTTCACGAATATGACGGGCCGTAATACGGCGGCCTGTCTCAACAATGATCTTGCCCTTGGCAACGATATCGAAGAATGCGGTTTCGCCACGCAGACGTTCGGGCACGAGCTCGAGCTTGCAGTTGCCATCCTCCACACGAATGACATTGGTCTCGAAGAACATCTCCAGGATTTCATCGGACGAATAGCCAAGCGCGCGCAGCAGAATCGTGGCCGGGAGCTTGCGGCGACGATCGATACGCACGTACACGAGGTCCTTGGGGTCGAATTCGAAGTCGAGCCACGAACCACGGTAAGGAATGATGCGGGCGTTATAGAGCAACTTGCCCGAGCTATGTGTCTTGCCCTTGTCGTGATCGAAGAACA
>JAUXNL010000456.1 GCA_030684415.1 Moraxellaceae bacterium
CAAAGGCGGCGAGTGTTCCCGCACCTTGCGCACTCAGTGACATGTTCATCCACTCCGGCGAAATGAGCTGCATGCCATCCCATTTACCGTTTTGCAGCATCAGCATGCCGAGCTTAGCAAGATCGCGGCTGCGGATATGGAGAAAGCCGCCACCAAACGTGTACGCCGGCGTCGGCACGCCAGGCCAAAATATATTTTCCTGCTCGATACCCAATGTATTGAAGAGGTTCTGCTGCGCATATTCGCGCACGCTCTGACCCGTCATCTTGGTAAAAAATGCTGCCGCCAGATAGGTATCGTAAGTGCTGTAGTTCCAGGTCGTTCCCGGGGCATAGGCACTGCTCTGTTGCAGGATGGCGCACAGCAATGGATTAGGTGATCCCGTGCAAGTGACATCACTAAAGGCGACATTTATCGGACTCTTATTTTCATCATCCAACCAGGCATTTTCATTCCAGGCAAGGCCGGAGCGCATCTGCAACGCGTGCATCGGCGTGATGTCAAGCCGCGGATCGCTGACGGACATAGCGCCCGTTTCGGTCGCCGAAAAGGTATCGCCTGCCGTGACATCGAGGCGAGTGATATCACCACGCGTCCACGCCACGCCGAATGTCATCGACGTCACACTTTTGCTGATGGAATAAACATGATGCTTTTTGTCCCGAAGCTGATTGATGCGCTCAGCCTCCTGAGCCTCATCCTCCAGCGGCGGCGTGCCATCGAAATAGCTTTCATGCAGCAAGTAGCCGTCCTTGATCACGAGCATACTGGTGTAATACGGCAAATCGGCCTGTGCATCGGCGGCCAGTGAATCGAACGCATCGGCCGGAAAGCCGTGCAGCTCGGGCGCCGCTTCTTCCCACCCGGCGGTTGGCCAGTACTCGGGCGCCGCGACGGCGATGGCCAGATCAGCATCAACCACCGAATCAACCACTGCCTCAGTGGATGTTGTCACCGGCTTATCGTCATCCCACCAGCAACTGGTGAGCGACAGCAGGGATGCAAGCAGCAGGACACGCACCGCGGGAGCGCGCAAGGAAAGTGCAGGATGCAAAAGCGGCATGAAGGTCACCGGTTCTTTTTATTGTGAATGTGCAAGCCAGCTATTGGCCGGACGTGACAACCTTCCGGCGAGTGTCGCCAACACATGTCACCGCGTCCATGTTGATCATCGCGAGGGTGATACGCCGGTCACAGAACATCGCCCCGCCCATCAGATTTCGTCATTTTCAGCCACACCACGAAACCCACTAGTAGTGGCGCTTGCCAGAGAAGCCTTATGAGCATCGCGCAGCACAGACAGCAACCGTCGGCATGAGGCTAACCCGCCGCATGAGACAAAGCCGGGCACCTCCGTGCATTCGCGCGAAAGCCTTAAACACATAGGGAAGCTCCCAGCCGAAGCTCTTGCCTTTAATGCACCGCCCCTTCGATGACTCATACAAGACCCTGCGGGATGAGCTCAGGGCAAACATCGCCACTCGGCGTCGCCTCCGGGCAGCCCGGCCCGCGATCCAACCCAAACCCTGTGACATCGGGCTGATGTGCTTGCCACGCGGCGCGGGCAACGCGTTATTCTTGCGCCATGCCTGCGCCGCGTGAACACGTGGCAGACGCCCGCCAACCAGAGAGTCCCTCCGATGAAGCTCGCCCTGATCGCCGCCTTGTTGTTTTTGCCGCTGTTGTCGCAGGCCAAAGATGACTCCAGCGAAGCCGACACCTTTATCGAGTGCGCCAATCTCTATTCGCTGTATTTGCGCAACGTGGCGGAAAAGGTCTCCGAGGCCGAAAGAGAGAACCTGATGATTGATATCGGCGTGGCCAGCACGCTGGGAAAGTTGCTCTCGAGTGAGACTTATCTGGCGCGTCAGGCCAACATCTTGCTGCATGAGGAGTATGCGAAGCAGGAAACGGCGGCAGCTACGGAGAGCATCGATCTCTACACCACTCTTTTCATGCTCCGGCTGGAGCGCTGCAAGACGCAGATTGCGAACGGCGCGACCCGCTATCAGCGCGAGCTTGCCGAACTGGTGGCCAAACAACAGCGCCAATCAACCGAGCCCTGACGCCACACATCTTCACCACGGGAACCCGATGGCCTATCCCTTTGTCACCCTGATCCTGGCGCCGCTGCTGTTGTGGCAGGGCCGGCAGGTACGCCGGATTACGCCGCGCCTGCCGGAAGCCGCGGGCGAACGCGACGGCAGGGCCGGCAATGGCACGCCTTTGCGTTTGCTGATTGCGGGCGATTCAGCCGCTGCCGGCGTGGGCGCCCAGCACCAGCACGAAGCCCTGAGCGGGCAACTCACCGCCGCTCTCGCCGGCCGCTACACGGTGCACTGGCAACTTGTCGCCACCACCGGACACACGCTCACGGATGTCATGCAGACACTGGAGCAAATGCCGGCAGCGGCATTCGATGTGGTGGTGACGTCAATTGGCGTGAATGACGCCACCGCCGGCACAGGGCTCTCGCCCTGGATCACGCGGCACTCACGCCTGCTCTGCTTGCTGCAAGAAAAGTTCGGGGCGCAGCATGTCGTCTTGTCGGCAGTGCCGCCCATGCAGCATTTTCCGGCACTGCCGCAACCGTTGCGCTGGTATATGGGCTGGCGCGCCCGCCGACTGAACGCGGCACTTGCTGCGTTTGCCGCGCGCAACAGCAACGTCACGCTGGTTCAGGCGGAGTTTCCGCTCGACGCTGAGTTCATTGCTTCCGACGGCTTTCATCCCGCGCCAGCGGCGTATGCCCTATGGGCGGCGCAACTGGCAAAAGCGATTGAGCAAAACCGGGCTCACTAACAGCTTGCTGAAAAACGCCCATCCGGGCTTTTTCAGCCCACGATTCCGGCACATGTCCGGAATCGCTCTACGCTGAATCCATCACTCAAGGGTGATGGATTCGCGACCCGGACATCCTTGGCCAGGAAGCTGCTTACTGAAATGCATTTTTCAGCAAGCAGCTAAATCCCGTCATCAGGTGCGAACGCGCAGTGTCAGTCCCTTGAGGAAATTGCGCAGGAACTGGTCGCCGCAGGGACGGTAATTTTTCTGGCCTTCTTTTCGGAAGAAGGAGCTGAGTTCAGGCTTGCCGACCTTGAAACCCGCGCCTTCAAAAATGGCGAACATGTCGTCTTCTTTCAGATTGAACGCAACACGCAGCTTTTTCAGCACGATGTTGTTGGTCATCGGCAGTTCCAGCGGCTGCGGCGGACGCGAGTCATCACGCCCGCGCTTGTGCATGACCAGTCCGTTCAGGAAATGCCCGAGGACTTCATCCGGACACTCGCGATAGCCCTCCTCTTCGTCTTTCTTCAGGAACGCGGCCATGGCACCGGCCTGCACCGCAAAATCCGTGAGCGCGATGATCTCCACCATCTTTTCTTCGTTGATGTTGAGCATGTAGCGCACGCTGCGCAGGACATCGTTGTTGATCACGTCAGAACCTCTGGAGGCCAAGCAAAAGGCGGCGGCGCCTGTGCTGGCCCGCCAAAGGGCGGCAGTATTGCGGGATACAGCAAGCAGCGCAACGCGCCAACGACCATTCCTGCCAAGAGTAGGCGGCACGGCCGCATGAAGACCCGCCAGCAGCGCAGGGCACGGCGCAGGCACAACTGGCCGGATGCAAAACCGGGGCGACACGGAGGCCGCCCCGGCCCCTCTCACTTCATGAACTGCAAGGCGTAATCCAGTGCCGGCACCGCCCATTTCGCGTCCTGCGGCAGGGTGTGCGGCATGCCCGGCTTGGGCGGGCCGGGAAAGCGCACGTCCATCTTGCTGGTGCGCTCGATGCCGAGCTTGTAGCCCAGCGCGCTGTCGATGCCCACCACTGCATCATTTTCGTGATGCCAAGTATTGGCGATGGTATTGGTCATGCCGAAGAAGAAGTACTTGTTGCGCTGCGCACGGTCGGTCGGGTGATTGTTCAGCGTGGCCAGATCAATGCTCAGTGGGTGCATGGACTGCGAACCCGCGGATGGCGTCGGAATCCACGGCAGGATGCCCTGGTGCGGCGTGCAGATCGTGATCAGCTGACTGAACGGCATGCCATCTGCAATCAGCTGCCGCGCCACGAGGCCGCCCATGCTGTAGGCGATGATGATGGTCTGCGACAAATCATATTCATGCTCCCAACCCTTCATGTCGTGGCGCACCTGTATGGCGGCGTGACGGAAGCTGATCTGCGTCTGGTAGTTCGGTGACCAGTACATCCAGCCCTTTGCGCGCGCCGAGACATAGTCGCTGAGCGACGCCACTTCCTTGGAGTTGGGGTTGAACACCTGGAAGGGATTGGGGTTGTGCCCGTGCAAGACCATGCACATGCGCTTTTTACCTTGGGCGGTAAAGGCGGCCTCTTCGTCTCCGGTCAGACGTGGCCCGAGCAGATTGTCCTGCTGGCGGCTGGCGGGCTCGAACAAGCCCTCGGTATCGTTGAAGTCTTCGGTGGTCTCCGCCTGAAATACCGGGTATCCGTTGTCGTTACTCATGCTTCTTCTCCCTGAAGAAAACGCAGCAGAATGCTGCTCGGCCATTCAAGGGGATAGCGGCGCCAGCGTCTCCCCCCCGAAAGCGGGGTCTGGCGCTGTTTTTCAGGCGGAATCTGAAAGTCTCCTGACGCACATCCCATCGATGACCCAGTGCAATTCCTTGGTGGGAAAGGTTGACTTGTCAGGGGTATTTGCCAAGAAGGCCTGAATGGCTGACTCGTTCCAGACAAGGCATGGCGCGGTCTTTTTCAGCGATCTTCATTTATATGAATACGGGCTGATGTTTTATGAGCCCGGGGTCGCGCCAGATCAGGGGGCGCGGTTCACACCCTGCAGCAGCGCCATCAAGGCGCTCCTTAACCGCTTGCTGAAAGCCGCCCATCCCGGGCTTTTCAGCAAGCGGTTAAAACTCCACGCGCCCAGAGCCTATTCAACCGGGATTCAACCGGGATTCACCCGGGCCTCCAAAGAGCATGCTCACCAGTACCGAAGACCTCGACCACAAGAGTGACAAGGCTCTACTGTGCTGGACGAAGGACTCAGCCCGAGTGGCGCCGAGTTTTCAGTGGCGGACTGCTCAGAGGCTCAGCCCAGAGACTCACTCAAAACAGCCGGCCCTCGTGCACGCCCCCGCCAACCGCTGCCAGCCGCTTCGTCGAGAAGCCCCTCTTCGCACTCGAAAACAGCCGCTCCACATCTGACATCAAACATTGTCAGACAATTTTTCCCTTTTTGTTCAACAACATACAAAGATTGGCCCCGGATGACTGGAAATTGGCCGGGGCCACCACTCCCGACCCGACAGTCCTCCTCTAGCATTGGTCTGGCAGGGCTACCGGGGGGTGGCTGCGTTCACGGGCCTGTTCTTTTCCCCCTTCCCTGCCCCTCCGACAAACGAGCTGGATTCCGTTATGGCTACTGAACATGTTGATGTCCTGATTGTGGGCGCTGGTCTCTCCGGTATTGGCGCCGCCTACCATCTCAAGACCAAATGCCCCGGCAAGACCTACGCGATTCTCGAAGGCCGCAAGGCCATCGGCGGCACCTGGGACCTGTTCCGCTACCCCGGCATCCGCTCCGACTCGGACATGTACACGCTGGGCTACAACTTCAAGCCGTGGACCGACCCGAAAATCATCGCTGACGGCCACACCATCCGCGAATACATCCAGGAAACCGCACGCGAAAACGGCATCGACAAACACATCCGTTTTGGCACCAAGGTACTGAGCGCCGCTTGGTCCACCGCCGACGCCACCTGGTCCGTGCAGACACAAAACGACGCCGGCGAAACACGCACCTTCACCTGCAATTTCCTGATCTCCTGCACGGGTTATTACAACTACGAAGCGGGCTACACGCCGGAGTTCCCGGGCATCAAGAAATACAAGGGCACGGTCATCCATCCGCAGAAGTGGCCGGAAGACCTCGACTACGCCGGCAAGAAAGTGGTGGTGATCGGCTCTGGCGCCACCGCGGTAACGCTGGTGCCGGCCATGACCGACAAAGCCGCGCACGTCACCATGCTGCAACGCTCGCCCACGTATGTGGCCACCGTGCCGCAGGTCGACGTGATTTCGCAGGCCATGCGCCGCTTCCTGCCGGAAATGGCCGTGTACCGCATGGGCCGCACACGCAATGTCGGCATCCAGATGGGCGTGTTCAATCTTGCCAAGAGCAAGCCGAAGGTCGTGCGTCGCCTGCTGCTCGCACAAGTGCGCGCCCAAGTCGGCAAAGATTTCGACATGAAGCACTTCACCCCGAACTACAACCCCTGGGACGAGCGCCTGTGCGCCGTGCCCAACGGTGATCTGTTCAAGGTGCTGCGCAAGGGCAAGGCGTCCGTGGTCACCGACCACATCGACACCTTCACCGCCAAAGGCATCAAACTGAAATCCGGCGAAGAGCTCGAAGCCGACATCATCATCACCGCCACCGGTCTCGATTTGCAGATGATGGGTGGCATGCAGCTCAGCGTGGACGGCCAGCCCTTCGACATCACGCAGACCATGAACTACAAGGGCGTGATGTTCCGCGACTTGCCCAACCTCGCGATGATGTTCGGCTACACCAATGCCTCGTGGACGCTGAAGTCCGACATCAGCACCGAATATGTCTGCCGCCTGATCAAGCATATGGACAAGAACGGTCTGCGCCAGTGCACCCCGCGCAACAACGACCCGACCGTGGTCGAAGAAAGTTTCGTGGACATGCGCTCGGGCTACATCCAGCGCGCCGCCGGCAAAATGCCCAAGCAGGGCAACAAGGCGCCGTGGAAGGTCTACATGAACTACGCGCTCGACCTCGCCACATTGCGCTACAAGGCCGTTGAAGACGGCAACATGGTGTTCTCCAATCCAGTGCCAGCGTCGGGCCGCGCGAAGACCGCTCTCGCGTCCTGATCCACCTCCATGCCCGTTTGCTGATGCGAAAGCGTTTGGCAAACGGGCATGGCGCCAGCGCAAGACATGGCTGACGGCGAGCCCGGATGGTGGTCAATGCGTCAGGCAGTATTGAGTTGCAGACGTGATTTCAGGGCGCCGCTCTTCACTTCCGACTGAAGCACAGCATTAACAGCTTGCTGAAAATGCCTTTCAGCAAGCTGTTAATCGGCCGCGGATGGCCGGGTCGCGAGTCAATTACGTTTGAGTGATTGATTCAGTGCGGAGCAATTCAGGACATGTGCCGGAGTCGCGGGCTGAAAAAGCCCGGAATGGACGTTTTTCAGCAAGTTTTTAAATGGATGCCTGATATGAGTGCCTCACGCAACAGCCTGTTTGCCAAGAAAATAATCCTGATTACCGGCGCCGGCAGCGGCATCGGTCGTGCCACTGCATTAAAAATGGCCGAATACGACACCCAACTGATTTTGTGTGATCTTAATGCAGAGTCCGTGCAAGAAACCGCCGTACTGGCACGTGAACTTGGCTCCGCTGCTACCACCCATACCGTTAATGTATCCGACTGGGATGACATGCAGGCGCTGTCGGAAAAAGTGCACAAGCATTTTGGCGCTCTGGATATTTTAGTGAACAATGCCGGCGTGGGTCTGGGTGGAGATTTTCTCAGCACCCCGATTGCTGACTGGCAGTGGGTTATTGGCATCAATCTCATGGGCGTGGTACACGGCTGCAAATTATTTGCACCGGCCATGGTAGAGAAAGGCGGCGGGCATATTGTCAATGTGGCCTCAGCCGCCGGTTATTATGCAGCGCCCGAGATGACCGCTTACGCCGCTAGCAAACATGCCGTCATGGGGCTGAGCGAATCACTGCGTGCTGAAATGTCGGAATATGGCATTGGCGTCAGTGCCATCTGCCCGGGCATCATCAATACCAATATTGTGGCAACCGGCCGCATGCATGGCGCCACCGGAGCCGCGCAGGAAAAAATTGCAGCGCTGTATCGTCGTCGCAATTACGGACCTGAGCTGGTGGCCAATGCGATTGTCGGCGCCATTGAAAACAACCGGGCCGTCACCCCGGTCAGCCCGGAAGCATGGCTGATGTATGGCGCCAAACGCTTCACTCCAGGCCTGCTCGGCTGGGCCAGCGGCAGCCCCTTACTCAAACGCCTGCGCCCTTGATGCAAAAACGTCGGCTTTTCAATCTGTGAAAAGCCATGATCGTCTGCCTGATCATCTGATTAAGCCCTGATGGCACTGCCCATTAACCGCTGACTGAAAAATGCTTTTCAGTCAGCGGTTTCCCGTCCAGGGATGGGCATTTATCAGCACGCTGTAATGAGCGCAGACCCGCATACCGGCCGTCAGCGTCATCTTCACGCAGAAGCCCCGGCGCAAAAATCCCGGACAGTACGGCCGGGATGGAGCAGCCGCGCTGAGCGATCGCACCACAATGCCAGCTCTGAAATGCCGATAGGGGGACTGGCAGCCGTCATAATCCCTGCCATGCTGGGGACATGTTGATGGAGCCTCGCCATGTCCTTGCGCCTGCTACTGCCCTTGCTTGCCCCCACCCTGCTGCTGCCCGTCTTGTTGCTGACGGCCTGCAGCAAACCTGTTCCGGTCAGCGAAGATGCGGATGCCGCCGGCTTCTCTGCCCCCACCTCCGCCACGCTCGCTGCACAGACCGCCGCTAGTGCGCA
>JAUXNL010000531.1 GCA_030684415.1 Moraxellaceae bacterium
AGTGGCTGGACGTGCCGATGTCCGACGAAGAAAAAGCCAAGGCGCTGGGAACGGGCGGTTATGCCTGGGTGCCCAGCCCTGAATATGTGCGTGATCAGGCGGTAGTGGTCGACAAGGCGGTGTCGGCAGCGAACATCGTCATCACCACCGCGCAGATTCCCGGCCGCAAGGCGCCGGTGCTGATCAAGGCCGAAACCGTTGCCAAGATGAAGGCGGGCGCTGTCATTGTTGACATGGCGGTCTCCTCGGGTGGCAATGTTGAAGGCTCGAAGCTCGACGAAATCGTGATCACCGAAAACGGCGTGAAAATTGTCGGCATCGGCAATATTCCGGCCACGGTGGCAACGGAAGCTTCAGCGCTTTACGCCCGCAACATTCTCAATTTCCTGCAGCCCCAGCACGACAAGGAATCGCAGAGCTTGAAGCTCAATCGCGATGACGAAATGGTCAAGCCGACGCTCATCGTCGATGCCGGCCAGGTGCTGTACAAGAAGCCCAACTGACAGGAGCGATCAAGATGAATGAACTCGCCCAGGTAGCTGTGCCGCTGACACAAGCGGTCGAGCATGCCAGCAGCGTCCCCTTTGTCAGCGTCTTCACCGTGTTTGTGCTCGCGATTTTCGTGGGCTACTACGTGGTGTGGAGCGTGACACCTGCCCTGCACACGCCGCTCATGGCCGTGACCAATGCCCTCTCCGGCATCATCGTCGTCGGCGCCATGCTGCAGACCGTGCATTTTGATGGCCAGATCACCGCGACCACGGTGCTCGGTGCCGTGGCCGTTTTCCTTGCATGCATCAACATCTTCGGTGGCTTTGCCGTGACCGAACGCATGTTGGACATGTTCAAGAAAAAGAAGAAGTAAGGAGCCTATAGATGGAAAACTTCGCGCAATACGCGGATTGGGCCTATCTGATTGGCGCCGTCCTCTTCATCCTCGCTCTGCGTGGCTTATCGTCGCCAGCTTCGGCGATCATGGGTAATCGCTACGGCATGATCGGCATGGCGCTCGCTGTGGTGGCCACTTTCGCTGTGGTAGCCAACCTCAATGGCGGTGCCATTGCCGTGCAGCCGGGCTATGCGCTGATTTTCGGCGCCATGATTGCGGGTGCTGTCATTGGTCTGTTCCGTGCTCGCACGGTGCCGATGACGCAGATGCCGGAAACGGTTGCCCTGATGCACTCCCTGGTGGGTCTGGCCGCTGTGCTGATCGCCATTGCTGCTGTGCTGAACCCGACCTCTAACCACGGTGCCGTGAGCCGCTTCGAGCTGTTCGTGGGTTGCTTCGTGGGCGCCATCACCTTCACCGCTTCCGTTTTTGCTTACGGCAAACTGGCGGCGAAGAAGTGGGCAAAGTCGATGAAGGGGGCGTGGGTCAAGCCCGTGCAGGTCATTCTCTTCGTGGGCATGCTGGGCTTTGGTGCCGCGTACTTCGTCACTGAAGACGTTAACCACTTCTACATCATGACGGCCTTCGCACTGGTGTTGGGCTATTTCTGGATTGGCCCTATCGGTGGGGGTGACATGCCCGTTGTGGTGTCGCTGCTCAACTCCTTCTCTGGGTGGGCGGCTGCCGGTATCGGCTTCACGCTGGGTAACTCCATGCTGATCATCGCCGGTTCGCTGGTGGGTTCGTCAGGTGCGATCCTGTCGTACGTGATGTGTCGCGCCATGAACCGTTCACTGTTCAATGTGCTGTTCGGTGGCTTCGGTGCCGCTGCTGCCGGCGCTGCAGATGATGGTGAGAAGAAGGAAAAGAATTACCGCGCCGGTTCGCCGGAAGATGCGGCCTTCATGATGGGCAATGCCGATTCCGTGGTGATTGTGCCTGGCTACGGTCTGGCCCAGGCTCGTGCGCAGAATGCCGTGAAAGAGCTCGGCGACCTGCTCAAGGAAAAAGGCGTGAAGGTGAGCTACGCCATTCACCCGGTGGCAGGTCGTATGCCCGGCCACATGAACGTGCTGCTGGCGGAAGCCGATGTGCCCTATGAAGACGTGAAGGAAATGGACGAAATCAACTCTGATTTCGCCGCGACCGACGTGGTGCTCATTATTGGCGCTAACGATGTGGTGAATCCTGCTGCCAAGAATGATCCAAGCTCGCCGATTTATGGCATGCCGATCCTCGAAGCACAGCGCGCCCGTACGGTGATGGTGATCAAGCGTTCGATGAATCCGGGTTATGCCGGTCTCGACAATGACATCTTCTACATGGACAAGACCATGATGATTTTCGGCGATGCCAAGAAAGTGGCCGAAGACATTCTCAAGGGATTGTCGGGTGGTGGTCACTGATTGCTTCGGTGATGCAGTTGCAGCCATGAAAAAGGCGCCTTCGGGCGCCTTTTTCATTTCTGGACAGGGGGGGACAGCTTCAAGCGTCATCGGGGCATCAATCCCGGGGCTTGGCTGACTGCCGATTGCAGCACAGAATCCAGACTCCTTTGATTGCCGGACTTTGCCATGGCCTTTTCCACCTTTGCTGCATCCGTTCCCGTTTTTCACCAAACACTGACCAGCTTGTCTGCGCTTCTGGAAAAAGCTGATGCTCATGCCGAAGCGGCGGGCATCAGCGTCAGCGAGTTGCTGGAGGCAAGACTGGCGCCGGACATGTTTCATTTCACCCGCCAGATCCAGATTGCGTGTGACCATGCCAAAGGCTGTACGGCACGTCTGGCTGGCATCGACATTCCAAAGTTTGAAGACACTGAAAAAACGGTGGCCGAGCTGCAGGCTCGTATTGCGAAGACGCAGGCCTTCATAGCGTCCGTGACGCCTGAGCAATTCGAGGGGGCGGAGGAGCGAGACATCAAGCTGGTCTTTCCTTGGGCAAGCTATGACTTCAGCGGTGCCCGTTACCTCACTTACTGGGCGCTGCCCAACTTCTTCTTCCATGCCTCAACGGCCTACAACATCCTGCGCCATCAGGGCGTGGCGATTGGCAAGGCTGACTTCCTGGGCGCCCAGCCAGCGTGAGGCCAGATGTCCTGATGTGAGTCATGGCGTAGCTGCCGTGTGCGGCACACACTGGAAGCCACAGTCAGGAGCCCCGTCATGAGCATCGATTTCCTTGCCCCGCTGCTGCAGTTGCAGCAGGAGTATCAACGCCGTATCAATGGCATACGAACGGATCTGCAACACCGTGAGGTGGCGGTGGAGGCTGACTTTGCCGAGCAGGTGTCGCAGCGCGAAAACGATGAAGTGTTGGGCGCGTTGTTGCAGGAGGCAGAAGTGGAGTTGCAGCGCGTAATGGCGGCGCAGGAGCGGTTGGCGAGCGGGACTTACGGTATTTGCGTGCGCTGTGGGGCAACGGTGGCAGAGGCCCGTCTCGCTGCGCTGCCGCAGGCGGACACCTGCCAGCAGTGTGCGCAGTAAGCAGGCTTGTTGGTTGCAGCCGCATTCATGCTAGTGTGCGCCACCGTCCGGCGAACTGCCGGATGACTCCTGTCGTTCAGCCGCCTTCTTTCCTTGTGAACGGATGTGCCGGTTCGGTCCGGACCGAACC
>JAUXNL010000552.1 GCA_030684415.1 Moraxellaceae bacterium
CCATCCTTGGCCGGGAAACATCTTGCTGAAAAGCATCATCCAGCAAGATGTTAAGCTCGAAGCCCTGTTCGGCCTGCCGCTGTTGATGCGGTAGCGGCTGTTTTCAGCAGAGGGTCAACCCTGGAGGAGAACCTGCATGAACCCCGTATCGGTCAAGGACCTGGTGTCACCCGAAGAGTGGCAAGCCCGCGTCAATCTAGCGGCCGCTTACCGCCTGGTCGCGTTGTTCGGCTGGGACGATCTGGTCTTCACCCATATCTCGTTCCGGCTGCCGGGGCCGGACCATCATTTCCTGATCAACCCCTACGGCATGTTGTTCGAGGAAATCACTGCCTCGTCATTAGTGAAAATCGATCTGCAGGGTAACAAGGTCGAGGACTCGCCCTGGCCGGTGAATCCGGCCGGCTTCACCATTCACAGCGCGGTGCATGCGGCGCGGGAAGATGCGCTCTGCGTCATGCACACGCACTCCATCAATGGCGTGGCGGTGTCGGCGCAGCAGGGCGGTGTGCTGCCGTTGTCGCAGCAGTCGCTGTTTGTGCTTTCGTCGCTTGGCTATCACGACTACGAGGGGGTGGCGCTGAACGAAGCGGAAAAGCCGCGGCTGGTCAGTGATCTTGGCGCCAACAACTTCCTCATGCTGCGCAATCACGGCCTGCTCACTGTGGGCCCCACGGTCGCCGATGCCTTTCTCTTCATGTACCTGTTCGAGGCATGCTGCATGATCCAGGTGCGCGCGCAGTCGGGCGGCGGCGCGTTGGTGCCGGTGCATCAGGCGATTGTCGACGGCATCCAGGCGCAGGCGGCCGTGGTGACCAAGGGTTTGGGCGGCGGATTGGTCTGGCCCGGCCTGCTGCGCCGGCTCGACCGTCGCTATCCTGGCTACGATGCCTGATTGGCGGTTGTGACCGGCCCGTGCCGGCCGGTATCATCGCGCCCATGAAAACGCCACAGATGCTGCTTCGGCAGTTGCTCAAGCAAGGACGCGACCTGCTGCCGGACATGGGGCCCGGTGGCCAGGCTGGCGAGCAGGAATACACCATTGACGATTTGGCCCGCGCGGCGGGCACCACGGTGCGCAATGTCCGTGCATATCAGGACCGCGGGCTGATCGCGCCGCCCATCCGCCGTGGCCGTGCCGGCTTTTATTCCGAGGCCCATCTTGGCCGTCTGCAAATCATCAACCAGATGCTCGAGCGCGGCTTCACCATCTCCAATATCAAGGAGTTGGTGGACGCCTGGGAAAAAGGCCAGGACCTCGATCATGTGCTCGGCCTTGACTCCGCCATTGCCGGTACCTGGAGCATCGAGACGCCAGTCTATGTGACGCCAGAAGAAATCGCCGAGCTTTTCGGTGATGCCATCAACGAAGAAACCCTGACTGCCGCGCTCAAGACCGGGCTGTTCGAAGTGGAGGGTGACCGCTTGCGTGTGCCTAGCCCGCGCATTCTTCAGGCCGGTGTCGAGCTGTTCAAGGCCGGGATTCCGCTGTCGGCCCTGCTGCGTGAAATCCAGGTGTTGCGTGAAGACACCGACCGCCTCACCCGCAGTTTTGTGCAGCTCATCGCCAAGCATCTGGTCGAGCCCATCAGCCCGAGCAGCCTGCCCGGCCCCGAGGAAATCAGCCATATCGGTCAGGTGATTGAGCGTCTGCGCCCGCTGGCAGAAATGGTAGTGAACGCGGAGATGGCCAAGGGCCTGCGTCGGCATGCCAATGTCTATATCGGCGACCGCTTCCGCGAAATCCTCAAGCACTACGACAGCGATTCGCAGCGCCAGAACAAGCCCAAGCCCTGACGGCGGTCGAGCCTTGGGCGCATAAAAAAACCACGCCATTGTGCGTGGTTTTTTATGCCTGACGGTTGTGGCGGCGGCATTGTGGCCTCGTCCTGCCGGGGAGTGGGGTCGCAGCATCCGCAATTGGCACGGTCGGATGATTTGAGATTTTGCGCTGGGCTCCGCGGGCTTTCGTTGTTTCTTTTGTGGGTCGGCGCCCCCGGGCCAGACAAGCCCCAGACGGGCGGTACGCGCCGCCTCTCTCCCGGCCACTCGTCTGCAGGCGAGTGGCGTTCCGGCGTGCGAGGCAGTGCCTCGCTTTTTCCGCTGCCGGTCTCCGCTCCTCGGCGCACTCTACGGGGGAGGGGAAAGCACGCTTCGCTGCGCTCGCTTGAAAGCAAAAGCGGGGTGGGCTGATGAGGTTAGCGGCGGTGGTGCCACCAGGCTTTTTCGGCTTCGACGAGGAGGAAGAGCAGGGCGGCGAAGAGGCAGAGCCGGCCCCAGGCGGCGGCGTCGAGCGCGGTGCTGCCGAAGAGCTGCTGCAACGGCGGCAGATAGGTCCAGGCCAGCTGGACCAGCAGCAGCGTGGCGGCGGCGAGCAGGGCCAGCGGGTTG
>JAUXNL010000556.1 GCA_030684415.1 Moraxellaceae bacterium
AGCTCGGCCTTTTGCTGGCGCAGCTTGAGGATGTCGAGCATCAGCGCGCCGTTATCAAACTGCCCGGCCAGCGGGCCCTGGTCGGAGGCGCGTGTGACCCAGGCGGTGTACAGCGTTTTGCGCAGCTCGCGGTCGTCGGCATAAGTGATCACTGCGTCGAAGGAGGGGAAGTCCAGCGTGATCCACCAACCCTCAAGCTGCTTGGCTTCGGCCTTGGCGCGGGCGCGGGATTGGGCGGCCTCCGGCATGCCACGAAGGTGCTCGGGGTCGGTGATGTGCAGCCCGAAGGCCTCGATGGCATCCATTAACTGGCTTTCGAAGCGTGATGCCTTTTCCGACAGCGCCATGGAGATGGTTTTGAACCGCGCCTTGTCATCGGGCGGTAGGCCGATGCCCGACAGGGTGAAATCCCGCAGGGCGTCGTTGACCACTTTTTGTCGGGTGGGCGATAGGGCGGCGAAATCCTCGCGTGCCGCGATGGCCTTGTACGCGCTGCACAGCGCCTCGGACTGCGACAGCTCCAACCAGAACGCGGTGACCAGCGGTTGGCCCTCGTCGTGCGCAGCCCGCCATTCGGCAGTGCTCTTGACGCCGAATAAGTGGCTGATGGGTCCCCAGGCGTTGGACACGGCCTCGGCGACGGCGTCCAGAAGGCCTTCTACCTCCCCGAGGCCCACACCGACATGATCCTCGCCACCATCGGGGAGGAGCTCGGACTGATCGGCGTGCTCGCCGTCCTCGCCGGACAGCACAATCAGCACGGCCTTCGACGGCTCGCGGATGATCACGCCGTCATCGCCGCGCCATTGTCCCGCGACCTCCGAGACGGACAGCCCGGCCGGAAAGCGCGGGGTGATCTCCTCGTCGACGAACCGCGCCCAGTCGGCGTCGGAGACACCAGGCGTGGGGCCGATGTTGCGGCCGAAGTAGAGGTCGACGGTGGTCCTCGGCGCCAGGCCCGACGGGCAGGCGGCGCGGGCGGTGTCCTCGGTGTTGATGCTGGCGCAGCCGGCGAGCAAGAAGATCAGGCCGACGAGCACC
>JAUXNL010000559.1 GCA_030684415.1 Moraxellaceae bacterium
TTGCCAATGGCGATAATTCGTTTCGGCTTCAGAAATTCAATAAGCAAAGCCAATAATTCTTCTCCGGCAATCCGCTCTTTTACGTTATGCGCCCGATTTGTGAATGGGTCGCCTGCTTCATAAGGATGCAATGGGAATACGTTCCATAAAAATACTGGGCTTGAAATTAGCGAAAGAACACTCCAGATTACAGCCGCCGTCCGTTCTGGTACGGCCTGTCCTTTGGTTGGTCTATCTACTTTTATCCCCCATCGTTCGGCATGATGAGAAAAATGCACATCATCAGTAAGAGCCAAGCCGGTTCGCCTGCCACCTCTATATCCTAAATCTCTACCTATCCAAATTGAGTCAACTTCTGTGCTGTTCGCTGCATTGAGTATCTTGAGCAGAAGCGCGCGTCGTCTTTGAGGCGCATCAGAATAATCAAAAACTTCGCAGCGCTCTGAATAAGGGTTAAATGCATTTTCAAAAGACAAGTTCGAAATCTCATTAATAAAATGCTCAGCTTTCATTTTAATCTCCTATCGGACGATAACTGATGGTTCTGTTTGTTCTGTCACCAATCACAATACCACCGTTGTTTTCTTTCAATTTCCTAAATACGGCATAGCCCTGAAGGATGGCATCTTCCCATAGCTTTAGCGGGCACCGTTCAACCTCGTAGCCATGGACAAATTTCTGGATGGTCTTCAGCACATCGAAGGATACTCCATCATGACCTTCAAAATTATCCAGCCCTTGGGCGCAAGAAAATAGCCACGCTGTTAAGCCTTCCTCGACAACTATCGCCCGCCCGCCATCTTGGTCTCGATCTGTTGCGGCATCGCTCTTCCTTTTCCGTTTTATAAGAGCCCTGAATGTTGGTGACCAGTGAAGGACAGCGGCATGAGCCATATGAAAGACATCGTGGAATCGATACCCATCGGGCTTATTTATATTGTCAGTCAAGGGATCGCCAATAAAGACATCATTCCATTTGAGATAAGTCTGCCCACTTTTTCTTTGGATAATATGAATTTCAAAATATCGTGGGAGTTGTTCATCCAATGTGAACACAGCATCAAAATCTTCGAGCTTTGCAAGGTCTGGGGTTGAAAATCTTCCCAGCGTTTTTGTCAGATTGCCTTCTACGATCGTACAAAAATCAAGGCCGGTTAGCTTTAGGGCATTGCAATACAAACGAGCAACATTGGAAACTTCCTTTTGCAAAGAGCTGATGTCCTCCCTATCTTTGAGCAACTGCGCTGTTGCGCATCCCAGATCGATCAGCGCAGCATCCAATTCCTTTGAAACGGACGATTTGGCCGTATTTGCGCCCAGGATGTCATGTTTGGCTGGCGCAGCATTGCATGTGCTCTCAAACAGGCTTCCCATGTTAATGGAAAGACGACGGCATAAGGCCGATAAATACCAGAATGCATCGCCAAACTCCTCTTCGACGGCAGCTCTATGTCCTGCATATGCCTTCTTTTCACGATAAAACTTTTTTGAAGTGGCCATGATACTGCCAACTTCTCCGTATAGCCCCATGAGAATTGGCGCGATCTCATCTTGGGAAAACCTGTCGGTTTTTTCTATGGAAAGTTCGTACTGCCGAAGAAATGATGTGCCAGTATTGTCGTCCATTTTTCAGCCTTTCTTATCCATTGTGCCGATTCAATGTCTTCATTGAATATGTGTAGGCGCGGACCATCCGTCGCCTGTAGTTAAGTTATTTATACCCTTCAGTATCAGATGGAGGCATTCATCAGCAAACGGGGAACGCATAAGTCTTATGTACTCGTCTTCGGAAAGACCACAGCGGGATGCCATATCCGATATTTTTTGCCGCTGAAGCATATCGGATATGGCACTATAGACGCATTCATGACCATGAATTTTTGCTGCCGCCTGAACATCAGAGTAGCCCGCATTGTGCAAAATTTGCCATTCTTCAGTCAGTGATTCTGGCAAGTCATTTCCTCGCAAGACGCTACAAACATCTCCAACAACTCCGCCAAATGCCCCGAGCAGAAACGTCGGTTTCTGAGTATCGAGAGACAAGACAATTTCCTCTAACACTCCTGGCATTTTCCCTTTGTAACCAGAGAGCTTACCGCCCGCGCAAATCCTGACAGATGATAAAGCAATGGATTTTGCTCGCATTTCGGTCAAGCACCTAGACCAGATGTAAGAGTTTTCTGGCGTATTTGGCGTCAAGACAACCTCTCTTGAAACACCAGCAGCCACATCAGTGGGTATATCGTGCTCAACAGTTTTCATGATCTGGCAATATCTCGCCCGCCAAGAAACGATTTCAGGTGCTGAAACGTATAGCGGCCAAGCCAAATGATTTTCTATTGTTTGCAGGTTTCCACGAATTCGTTCTTTCAAGATGGTTGCTTCTTCAAGAATGAACTCTGTGAAACCATCGGGACGCAAATCACCACCATAAATCAACGTGGCGGAACGCGCTAGTAAATGTCTGGCGAGGTCTTGCGCCAGTCGAATAAGAAGGTCTGAGTGTAGATGATTGCTTGAAAATCCATCCCCATGCACTTCTGAAATTGAGATGCCTATTCGCTGCTGGGCAAGACAATCCTTCTCGGAGGCGTTCCAGAGCGGTGTGAAGGCTTCAATGCATACATGCTCATGCCAATCAGCCTCGTCTGAATATATTGGTGGTTCTGGATAGCATATCTTTTTCTGGTTGCCACTTTTTATCATCTTTAGTGCCTGTCTGATTTCTGGAGGACGGGCAGACAAATCGCAATCACTCTCTATCCAGCCGATCTCCTTGTAGAACTCAAGACACTGCATTGAATGGGAATGGCGGACGGTTTCGAGAATTGCCGCAGAAAGAATGCGCAGAATGTCTCGCTGACTAATCGGGGAGTCTGATGAAACATGAACACATGGAACATTAGACGCGGCGGGGAAAATTCGATCCTCATAGTCGTTAAGGCTATTCACCACGATGATGGGCCGATTATGTTGCTTTGCACATAAAATTTCCCGCTGGCACCAGTACCGCGACGAATATGCGTCGCTTTCAATTGCAACGAGTGTTGATTGCTTTACTTTTTTTTCAATTTCCTGATCGAACGGAAAGCCAGGGGAAATTTCCGTTGAATCAAAAAAGCGGTTCATATTCGTATTGTCTATGAACTTTCTGATTTCTTCTGCATGCAATCGGCCAGTATCACCAGCTTTTGCGTGACTTAGAAAAACGGTTATCGAAGAATCCTTTCCGGGATCGTCCGGGTTAATCGACAGGCAACCGTACCGGTATATTTCGTGAGCCAAAAATACGACTGCATGATAATCCTGATTATCCGCAGGCCAATCATATGCGCGGATACAATTTAGGTTAGCTAATGAACCTGTGTGACCTAAACCATGTTTATCAATGGCTATGGGAACAATACAGGTATTGGGCGAATGTGGAAGACCCTCTATATATGTTTTCCAACTCTGCCTACCTGTAGTATTTTTGCTTGTGAAAGCAAAAATGATATTTTTCTTTGCAATAGCGCATGGGCTGTTTCGGGGGACTTCGTTGGAATTCTGCCCGCTGAAATAAAAAATAGGGATATTCAGCCCTCGCGAAAATGGCTTGTCTTTGTCGCGCGCAAAGCTCTTCCTCACTACGTCGATAATTGGAGTGGCCACACCAGCGTCTGCAAAATTCCAGACAAAATTAACTACAAGCGGCGGGGCGTATTGAGTACTCATTAGTGCGTCACGCT
>JAUXNL010000459.1 GCA_030684415.1 Moraxellaceae bacterium
CTTTGGGGTGAGTGCTCCGATGGGGTTGCGCAGGCTGCTTCTGTGCTCGGTGGCAGGCGCTGCGTCGTAGGTGACCTTGCCTTCTTTTCCACTTGTGGCGGCAGCACCATGTCATCATCGGCACTACTCCCACGAGCAGCCTGACCCCATGCGTATCAGCACCGCGGTTCCACTCAATCTCGTTACCGGCTTTCTCGGCGCTGGCAAGACCACGGCCATCCGCCACTTGCTGGAGCATGGTCGTGCAGGCGAGCGCTGGGCCGTGCTGGTCAACGAGTTCGGCAAGGTCGGCATCGATCAGGCCGTGCTCGGTGGTGAGGGCATCACCATCCGTGAAGTGCCGGGTGGCTGTCTTTGCTGCACCAATCACCTGCCGCTGCAAATTGCGCTGTCGCAATTGCTGGCGAAGGCCAATCCCTCGCGCGTGCTGATCGAGCCCACTGGTCTTGGCCACCCGGCCAAAGTGCTGGAACTGCTGCGCGAAGCTCACTGGCAGGGTGTGCTGGACGTGCGTGCCACGATCACGCTGGTGGATGCGCGCGAACTGGCCGACGCCCGCGTGCTCGCGCATGAAACGTTTCGGGCGCAGGTAGAAGCCGCCGATGTGCTGGTGTTCAGCAAGGACGATGTGCTGACCGAAGCCGAGCGTCAGCGCGCCCGCGATTTCGGAGCCGGCCTGCTGCCGCCAAAAGCCCATATTCATTTTCTGGCCGAAGGCAAAATGCCGCGCAGTTGGTTGGATCTGCCTTCGCGGCAAACCCCCGTGAAGCGCTCCTTGCTGCATGCCGCCGCCACCTTGTCAGCATCGCCGATCGCCAACGCAAACCCTGAGCCGCCGTTTCACTACAGCGAAAACGTGGGTGAAGCGGCAATTGCGGGCTGGGTTTTTCCGCGCGACTGGATTTTCGGCCACAACGCCTTGCTCGATGTGCTGTTCGGCCTGCGCGACACCTTGCGCGTCAAAGGTGTTTTCCACACCGACGCGGGCTGGATTTTCTTCAATGCCACGCGGCATGAAACCGCCGTCAACAGCGAAGTCGCTCGTGCGGACAGTCGTCTTGAAGTCATCGCCCCCGCGCCACTCGACTGGGCCGCACTGGAAGCCGCCCTGCTTGCGTCACGCGGGCCAGCCAGTGAGTGAGTGAGTGAGGCTCTGAATAACCAGGCCGAGCACGACGTCGATGACGTTTGTGAGCGCCATCGCTGTCCAAGAGAGGTGACTGAGGGGCTGACTCAAGGCAAGAGAGCAGTGATTCAGCGGCTCACCCCCAAGCCAACAACGCGCACGACAAACCACAAGGCTCAAGTGAGGCGGCAAGACAAGGCGTCGTCGGCAGGTCACCTGTTGGCCGAGCTCAACTAAATTTCTTGGTATTGGGCTCGCGCCGGAGTTCATCGAAGACGCTCACTTCCCAAGGCCGCATCGCCATAACCAGACTG
Source organism: Moraxellaceae bacterium (assembly GCA_030684415.1). GTDB lineage: Bacteria > Pseudomonadota > Gammaproteobacteria > Pseudomonadales > Moraxellaceae > UBA2031. The sequence continues at coordinate 1,441 of JAUXNL010000459.1, forward strand.
CTGCCGAAGCGTTGCGCCAACGGCAGCGTCTCGTCCTCACGGTGCAAATGATTGAACTCTTGGGCGAGCCGCTCCAGCCGCCTCCGCAACTCATCATTGGAGCGCCGCGACAGCATGCCGGTGAGAACAAGCCGTATCTCGCCAGGAGCATCGAAGCGTGAGTGGAAAAACTCGCTCTGCACATATTTTTCGAAAAAAGCCTGAATAGGGCCACCCCCCAGCCATTGGAAATTGCGTGAGATCAACAGCTTTACCCGATTGCCCGGTAATAGCTGGATGACCCCCATGCGATCCAATCGGGCCAATAGGCGCACCGCCTCTAGTGGTTCGATACGGTAAGTGGCCACCACATCCTCAACGCTCCAGCGGTTGAGCAGTGAATGCGCCAATACCAGCAGGCGGATGTCGCTGACCAACTCACGCTCCTGTGCTTCGGTCAATTGCGACACCTGTTGCTGGCGGCTTTCCATTCGCTGCACCAGATCACCGATCTCCATTCCCAACCAGTGACAAAGCGCCTCCAGCCGCACCAGCGAGAAACTCTGCTCGGAAAACAGACGTTTGACGCTGGCCTCCGACAGGCCGAGCACGGCAGCCGCTTCGGCGTAGGTATGGCCCTGACGGCGCATTTCAGCTTTCAGGGTCTCGAGTAGGGCTGGGGTTTGTGACATGAAAGTATCGCCAATCAATACCGAAAGATGTGATGGCGGCTACTTTTGCCTTTTTAGTTGCCCATTACAATACCCCTGACATTGAATGCGCTCACACGGACCGTGGAGCAACACGATGACAACAGTGGCAATTGTTCTAGCAGCAGCGCTAATGATGATGGCGCTGGAGTGGTGGCGACCCGCGCGCAGGGTGGCCACCCCTGACGGCTGGCGGGCCCGCGCGGTGTCGCTCAACCTGCTACAGGCAGGCAGCGTCTTCATCACCGCCGCCACCTGGGATGCCTGGCTGCCCGCGCTGGCATGGCAGGACGGCAGCCAATGGTCATTGGGATTGCAGGTGACTACCGGCTACCTGCTGATCACCTTCGTCTACTACTGGTGGCACCGCGCCCGCCATGAGGTCCCCCTGCTCTGGCGCTGGCTGCACCAGTTGCACCATAGCCCGGCGCGCATCGAGGTGCTGACCAGCTTTTACAAACACCCGCTGGAAATCCTCGCCAACGGCTTCCTCTCCGCCTTTTTGCTACATGTGCTGCTCGGCCTGACGCCAACGGCCGTCGCCATCGTCGTGCTCGTCACCGGACTTGCCGAGCTGTTTTACCACTGGAATGTGCGCACACCGTACTGGCTGGGCTTCCTGTTCCAGCGCCCGGAAAGCCACTGCGTTCATCACCGCCGCCACCATCACCGCCAGAACTACAGCGACCTGCCGCTCTGGGACATGTTGTTCGGCACCTTCCACAACCCGCGCGACGTCCCGGCACAGTGCGGCTTCGATGCGGCACGTGAAACACAACTGCTGGCGATGCTGGCTGGCCGCGACCTCCATGCCTCGCACCGGAGCCAATGACATGCATCCGACCACCATCACGCTGGGCGCCATCCTGCTGACCGGACTTGGCTGCCTGCAAATGATCGGCGACCTGGCCGGCTCCGTCCCGCTCAAGGCCTTGGGGGCAGCGAGTCACGCCAGCCCGGCGCCACGCGTATTCACTGCCCATCAAGGCTTCGAGACCTTTTCGTCGCGCTTCTTCCTGGAGTGGACAGATGAGCAAGGCCTGCCCCGGCAACTGGAGCTGACGCCCGCCAGCTATGGCCGCCTTGACGGCCCCTACAACCGCCGCAACGCCTACGGTGCCGCACTGTCTTACGGGCCGGTTCTGGCCTCGAATCCGGCCACACGTCCGATGTTCGAAGCGGTTAGCCGCCATGCGCTCTGTGGCAAAGCCCCCGTGCTGCGCGAACTCGGCATCAACAGTGATGACATCCAAAGCGCCGTCACCGTCCGTCTCAAGCCTCGTACAGCCGGCAACGCGGGCGCCGCATGGCCGCTTGCCTTCACCCCTGACTGCACATCGGAGAATGACAGATGAACAACGCATGGACCGGCGGTCAATACAGCCTGTACCGTCTGCTTTTCGGCACTTACCTCCTCGTGCATTTCCTGCATCTGCTGCCTTGGGCTGCCGAAACTTTTTCACATGCCGGGATGCTGGCCGACGCCACACAAAGCCCGCTGTGGTCAGTGTTTCCGAATGTGCTGGCCCTAAGCGACAGCCCGCTCGCCGTGCAAGCACTGGTTTTGTCCGCCGCAGTGGCCGCTATCGCCTTCATGCTCGGCTGGCGCGATCGCATCGCCGCATTCTGGCTCTGGTATGTGCTGGCCTGTCTGTTCACCCGCAACCCCTTGATTGCCAATCCCGCATTGCCCTATGTCGGCTGGCTGTTACTCGCACATCTGCTCGTACCTGCCGCACCTTATGGCGCGCTCTCTGCACGGGACCGCGACAATCCGGCTGGGTACTGGATCATGCCGAGCGCTGTGTTCACCGCCGCCGGTATTGTGCTGGCACTGTCCTACAGCTACAGCGGCTACACCAAGTTGCTGAGCCCTTCGTGGGTCGCGGGCGACACATTAGCCATCGTGCTGGAGAATCCGCTGGCCCGCGACCACGGCTTGCGCACGCTATTCCTCGCCCTGCCAGCGGGCCTGCTCAGCGTGATCACCTGGTTCATTCTTTATGTCGAACTGCTGTACGCGCCGCTGGCCCTCGTACCACGCCTGCGCCCTTGGCTCTGGGCCGGGATGCTGCTGGTGCAGATCGGATTCCTGTTCCTGCTGAACTTTCCGGACCTCACGATCGGTATGCTCTGCTTCCACCTGTTCACTTTCGACCCAGCCTGGCTGCCAGGACGACGCGCCGACGCCACAGAAACCGTGCTCTATGACGGTGACTGCGGCCTCTGCCACCGCGTTGTCCGCTTCGTTCTCGCCGAAGATAGCAACGCTCACTTCCGCTTCGCGCCACTCGGCGGTGCGCACTTTCTGGCAACCGTGCCCGCCACCACACGCGCCACGCTGCCCGACAGCCTTCTCGTACAAACCACCGATGGCCGCCTGCTGCTGAAATCCGCCGCCGTCATCCACCTGCTGCGTGCGCTGGGCGGGCTGTGGTGGCTACCGGCACAACTGCTGGCGACATTGCCCCGACGTTGGGCAGATGCCGCCTATGACGCTGTTGGTCGGCGTCGTCACCTTCTGTTCCGCCAGCCGACCACTGTTTGCCCGCGCATTGCCACTGCCTTGCGTGACCGCTTTCTGCTCGATGCACCTGCACTGGAGACAACATGAAAACCTGGCTGACGACATTGATGCTCCTGCAGCTTTGCAGCACAGCAATCGCTACCGAAATCCGGGTCGGGCGGGAGGGCTACCACACCACTCTGTTGCTGCCAGTCGCGGCAGCACGTGACATCTCACCACTGCCGGCTCTTCCAGCAGACACGCAGTGGATACGTTTTGGTTGGGGTGACCGGGACTATTACGGCAGCGCCGACAAAAGCACTGCTGGCGCCGCCAAGGCCTTGCTGTTGCCGACGGAGTCCGTGATGGAAGTGGTGGCGCTGCAAACCCCGGAGGAAACAACCGCAACCGTAACGCTGACGGCATCAGAACTGGCCCGGCTCAAGCAATACCTGCATAACAGTTTTCGGCGTGATGCCGCCGGCCAGGCGCAGGTGCTGCGCACGGAAGCCAACGGCTTCCACTATTACGCCGCACGCGGCCGCTATCATCTGCTGCGCAACTGCAACCACTGGACGGCAAAAGCACTGCATCAGGCCGGGCAGGACGTGCACTGGAGACGCGCCGTATTTGCCGGCAGCGTCATAAAACAGTTGCACTGACACTGCCGGCAGGCAATGTCAGTGCGACGCCCACCAGCCATGCAACCAGGCACCCGCCGCCAGCCCCGCCAATGCATAGAGCAACGGCCAGTTGCCGGCGCCAAGACCGGCAATCGCTGGCCCCGGGCAGACGCCACTGATGCCCCAGCCCACGCCAAAAATCGCCGCCCCCACGAGTGTCTGCTTCTGCGCACCCAGCACATGCACGCCGAAGGCATCGGCCAGCAGCGGTTTTTTCATCCGTCGCGGCGCCAGTTGGTACACCAACAGCGCTAAGGTCACCGCGCTGCCCAGCACCAGCAGCAGGCCCATGTCGGCAAAGCGCAGGAACGACAGCACGACTTCTGGCTGGATCATGGTGGAGAACGTGAGGCCGGCGCCAAACAACACGCCGCCTGCCAATACCGCTGGCAAAAAGAACCGGTTCATTACGCCCCTCCCAGCCAGCGCACGACATTCGCCGCCACAAAGGCCGTCGTCATGAACACCAGCACCGCCAGCAACGACGGCAGTTGCAGCGAGGCCATGCCGCAAATGCCATGGCCAGACGTACAGCCGCCGGACAGTCGCGCGCCAAAACCGGCGACAACGCCGCCCAGTGCTAGTTGCCAGCCCGGCACTTGAGTCACCACGGGCGCACTATCCGTCAGCCACAGCGCAAGTGCGGCACCGCCTATCAGCCCGGCCGCCAGCACCAGCCGCCACACACGACTGCCCAGCAGGCGCGGCTCACTGAAGTGCGGCAACCGCGACACATAGCTCCAACTGCTGCTGAACACCGAACTCATGCCGGCCACGAGGCCGGTGCTCACGAAAATCCATGACACACCAAGTCCGATCAGCAGCCCGCCTAACAGGTAATGGGCCATACCGGCGGGAAACAGCGACTCCAGCATTCTCGTTCTCTCTTTTTCTCTTTCGCCTAACAGCTTGCTGAAAACCGCCCATACCGGGCTTTTTCAACCCGCGCTTCCGGCACATGTCCGGAAGCGCTCCTCACTGAATCCATCACGCAAGCGTGATGGATTCGCCCCCCACTCCGGAGCCACGACGACTCTTGTGGGAGCAGCATTGTTCTTCGGATACGCACCGCGTGCCGCGAAAAGTCGCTGAAAAAATCACTCCGCGCATCTTCGCGGCTGAAGCCGCTCCCACAGGTCCAGAGCCGACCATAGAATTCCGGGAGCAAGCGCCCGATCAATGGCCACCCTTTGAAAACAGCGGATTCACCCGCACGTTTTGATGCCTACATGGGCCTCTCGTACGCCCGGGTTTCAAGACGGCAACTACGCCACCGCCACACCACCGTCTGGTGCAACACGGCCCGAATACTCGCCCTTGCGCCCGGCCTCCGTTGCGGATGAGGCGAGAAATCTGACTCAGCGGCTTGAACGACGTACAGCGACTTACAGCGACGTCGTCACGCCATGTTCAATCAAAGGCATAGCGCAGGCGATACGCCAGCAGGCCGGCATATTCGTGCCACGCCTGTGCCGACACGGTCAGGTAACGTGGATGCGGCAGCAAATTCAGCAACAGTGGCGTGCGCGAGGCGGAGCCGCGCACAAAATCCACCGGCGCCGGCAACACCACAAAACCTGCCTTCTCGAAGGCCAGCCGCGCACGCGGCATATGCAGCGCCTGTGTCACCAGCACAATCCGGTCGATGCCCTGCGGCGCCAGACCGCGGCGCAGTTCACGCGCGTTTTCGTCGGTGGTGCGGCTCACTGCTTCTTGCCAGCGCACGTTCACCACATGGTCGTGCACCAGGCTGTGCGCCATCAGCATCGCTTCCGGCTCCGTGTCGTACGGCCCGAGCCCACCGCTCACCGCCAGGGGCAAACTGCTCTGCCGGTAGAGCTCGGCGGCCAGACGCAGGCGGCTGGCGGTCCAGTAGCCGGGCACGTCGCGGCCATCGTACTCAGGCGCCGCCACCTGACGCCCACCGCCGATGACGACAATCGCCTGCCAGCCATTGGCGCGCAGGTGGTCCGCATTCACCAGCGCCGGGTAACGCTCAAGGCCGGCCGCCATCCAGCCCGCGCCCAGCGCCGTCGACAACAACCAGAGACTGCCGACGCCTAGCGCCAGCAGGCTGCGCCCCCACCACGGCCGGCGCCAGCGCAGGCAGGCAAGGCCAGCCAGCACCAGCAGGAGCGGCAGCGCAGGAAACGACAGACAGGCACGGACAAACGACAGCAGCATGGGTAACGGAAGCTCGGCAACAGGTATCGGCGATGGTCTCGGCAGGGGCACTACGCTATGCTACCGGCCTTTGATTTTCCACGACTTTTGCCGTTTCCGGCCGCACCGACACCCAATCATGCCCGCACCCGCTCCCATGCAAGAACAGTATCGTCCCCAGGACATCGAACAGGCCGCCCAACAAGAATGGGACGCCGCCGGCAGCTTCACGGCAACGGAAGACAGCACTCGCGAAAAGTTCTACTGCCTGTCCATGTTCCCCTACCCCAGCGGCAAGCTGCACATGGGCCATGTGCGTAACTACACCATTGGCGATGTGATCGCGCGCTACCAGCGTCTGCAGGGCAAGAACGTATTGCAGCCCATGGGCTGGGACGCGTTCGGTCTGCCGGCTGAAAACGCCGCCATGAAGAACAAGGTGGCGCCGGCGGCATGGACGTACTCGAACATCGAGTACATGAAAGGCCAGCTCAAATCGCTCGGCTTGGCCGTGGACTGGTCGCGCGAAGTCACCACCTGCAAGCCCGACTATTACCGCTGGGAGCAGTGGCTGTTCACACGTCTGTTCGAGAAAGGTGTGATCTACAAAAAGTCCGGCACCGTGAACTGGGACCCGATCGATCAGACCGTTCTGGCGAATGAGCAGGTCATTGATGGCCGTGGCTGGCGCTCCGGCGCCGTGGTCGAGAAACGCGAAATCCCGATGTATTACTTCGGCATCACCAAATACGCCGAAGAGTTGCTGAACGACCTCGGCCAGCTCGAAGGTTGGCCGGAGCAGGTGCGCACCATGCAGCGCAACTGGATCGGCAAAAGCTTCGGTGCCGACATCATTTTCGATTACGACGAAGCAAGTGTTGGCATCACCGGCCAGCTCAAGGTGTATTCGACGCGCCCCGACACGCTGATGGGTGCGACCTATGTGGCGGTGGCAGCCGAACATCCGCTGGCCACGCGCGCGGCCGAGAGCAATCCGGCACTCGCAGCCTTCATCGCCGACTGCAAAGCGGGTTCGGTGGCCGAGGCCGACATGGCTAAGCAAGAAAGGAAAGGCGGAAAAGCCAACTTCTTTGTTAAACATCCGCTCACTGGTGAACTACTTCCAGTATGGATAGCCAACTATGTGAAATGGGGCTATGGCGAAGGTGCGGTGATGGCAGTACCAGCGCATGATGAACGAGACTTCGAATTCGCAAAGAAATATTCTCTACCAATAAAGCAAGTGGTTGATGTATTCCCATTGGCAGGAACTAATAGCGACTCAACAGAATGGAGCACAGAAAAGTGGCAGCCGTGGTATGCCCACTATTCAAATGAGCACAAGTATATAAATAGCGGCGAATTTACCGGTAAATATCACCAGGAAGTCTTCGACAGCATTATTGAAAAACTCGAGGCGATCCAGCACGGCAGCCATAAAACTCAGTTTAGCCTGCGCGACTGGGGCATCTCGCGCCAGCGCTACTGGGGCTGCCCGATTCCGATCATCCACTGCGCCACCTGTGGCGATGTGCCGGTGCCCGAAAAAGACCTGCCCGTGGTGCTGCCCGAAGACGTGGTGCCGGACGGCGCCGGTTCGCCACTGGCACGCATGCCCTCGTTCTACGAATGCCAATGCCCGACCTGTGGCGGCGACGCCAAGCGCGAAACCGACACCATGGACACCTTCGTGGAGTCGAGCTGGTATTACGCGCGCTACGCTTCACCGCAATCCACCAGCGGCATGGTGGACAAAACCGCCGCCCATTACTGGCTGCCGGTCGACCAGTATGTCGGGGGTATCGAACACGCCATCCTGCACCTGCTGTATGCGCGTTTCTTCCACAAACTCATGCGTGACGAAGGCCTGGTGCAAGGCGACGAGCCGTTCAAGAAACTGCTGACGCAAGGCATGGTGGTCGCCGACACGTTCTACCGCGACGAAGCCAATGGCGCGAAAGACTGGATCAACCCCGCCGATGTGGACATCACCCGCGACGACAAGGGCCGCATGACAACGGCCACGCTGAAAGCCGACGGCCAGCCTGTGCAGTACGGCGGCATGGAAAAAATGTCCAAGTCGAAAAACAACGGCGTGGACCCGGAATACATCATCCGTGAATACGGCGCCGATACCGCGCGCCTGTTCATGATGTTTGCCGCCCCGCCCGATGCCTCGCTGGAATGGTCTGACTCTGGCGTGGAAGGCGCGCACCGCTTTCTGCGTCGCCTGTGGAAGTTCGCCGCCACCTTTGCCATGCGCAGCGATGCCGCGCTGGAAAAGCCGGCCGCCACCGCGCCCGACGTTGCCGCCAATCACAAGCGCCTCAAGACCATCCGCTTCGAGCTGCACAGCATTCTCAAGCAGGCCAATACCGACTACGCGCGCAACCAGTTCAACACCGTGGTGTCGGCCAGCATGAAGCTGCTCAACCTGCTGGAAAGCGAAATCTTCGAATTCGACCTGCCGGCCGATGCCGACGACGCCAGCCGCAACGGCATCAATCGCCAGTTCCTCGCCGCCAGCGCAGAAGTGCTGGAGGTACTGGTAAAGCTGCTGTATCCGGTCACCCCGCATATCGGTCACGCCCTGTGGAAGGAGCTGGCACCGCGCCTCGCGGCGCTCACCGGCACCACAAAAAGTGCGCTCGACAACGAAAGCTGGCCCGTGCATGACGAAAGCGCATTGGTGCGTGATGAAATCGAAGTGGTGGTGCAGGTAAACGGCAAGCTGCGCGGCAAGATCATCGTGCCCGCCAGCGCCGACAACGCCGCCATTGAAGCCGCCGCCGTTGCGCATCCGGATGCGCAGCGTTTCATGGAAGGCCGGCCGGCCAAAAAAGTCATTGTGGTGAAAGGCAAGCTGGTCAATATCGTCGTGTAAGGCACGCTTGCTCTTGTGCCGCTGCACTTGACGGCGTGCTGAAGAAAGCCCGTCCCGGCTTTTTCAGTTCGTGGTTTCGGCACACGTCCGGAATCGCTCCACGCTGAATCAATCCCTGATCCGTGATTGATTCAGCGGCCCGGCCCTCCTTGGCCGGGAAACAGCCTGCTGAAAAACTTTTCAGCAGGCTGTCAAAGGTGAGGCGGTACAGGACTTGGCAAGCACAGGCGCGGCAGCAGCAAAACCACTTGCCAACACAATCTGTCGCGCACGTGGCCAACGGAAAAACGGAAAACGCATGAGCCCATCCATTGCAAAAGGCTTTTACCGCACAGCCCGCGTGCTGATCGCTGGCGGCTTGCTGATCGTGCTGGGCGCCTGCGGCTTCCAGTTGCGCGGCCAGTATCAGGTGCCCGCTTTTCTCACCGCCGTCAGCCTGAATGTCCCGGTCAGCAGCGAGGCGCTGGGAACGGAGCTGCGACTGGCGCTGGAGCGGCTGCACATCGAACCTGCCGGCGGCGAACTGGTGCTGCAAATCACGCGCGAAAGTCTCACCCGCCAGACGGCCACCGTGGACAGCCGTGCCAAAGCGGCGGAATACACGCTTGTTTATGCCGTGGACTACCGCCTGCTGGGCGCTGACGGCAAGCCGGTACTGCCCCCGCAACCCGTCATCCTGCGCCGCAATTACCAGTACGACGCGACTAATGTCGTCGGCAAGAACACCGAAGAAGAGGCGCTGACACAGGAGCTGCGCCAGGATGCGGCGCGGCAGATCGTGCGGCAAATTTCAGCGCGTCGCCCCACCGCCGCCGAAACAACACCCGGCCCGGTGGCCCAACCATGAAACTGCGCTGGGACCAGCTGGGCCGGCATGCACGTGAGCCGCTACTGCCGGTCTATGCCGTGTTCGGCGATGAAACCCTGCTGCAGCAAGAAGCCGCCGACCTGCTGCGTCGCGCGGCCCGCGCGCAGGGTTACAGCGAACGCGAAGTGCATCATGCCGAGCGCGGCATGGACTGGAATGAACTGATGGCCGGCCTGAACACGCTCTCGCTGTTCGGCGACCGCAAGATTGTCGAAGTGCGCTTTGCCGGCAAACCGGACACCGCTGCCGCGGCAGCGCTGGAAAAATACGCCGGCAATCCTTCTCCCGATACGCTCTTGCTGTTGCTGCTGCCCAAGCTCGATGGCACCGCACAAAAAGCCAAATGGTTTGTCGCCTGCGAGAACGTCGGCGTGTCACTGCAACTGCCGGTGATTGATGCCTCCACCTTGCCCGACTGGCTGTCGGCGCGTCTGCAGCAAGCAGGGCTGCGCACCGACCCCGAAGGCTTTGCGCTGCTGCGTGAACGGGTGGAAGGCAACCTGCTCGCCGCGCAACAGGAAATCGAAAAGCTCAAGCTGGTGGCCGTCGACGGCCTGCTCACCGCCGACACCGTGCGTGCCACCGTGGGCGACTCGGCGCGCTATAACGTTTACGACATTGCCGATTGCGCGTTAGCGGGCGATGCCGTGAAAGCCGCCCGCATGCTCAACGGCTTGCGGGCTGAGGGCGAGTCGGAATCGTCCGTGCTGTGGGCGCTGGGCAAAGACGCGCGCACGCTGGCGGCCTTACGTGAGGGTGCAGATGCGGGCCAGCCGGTGAACGCGCTCATGCAGCAAAACGGCATCTGGCAGAAACGCCAAGGCTTGTTTCAGCGCGCCCTCCAGCGCACACCGGCCAGCGCCGCCCGGCAACTGGCGGACGAAGTGCTGGCCGCCGACATGGCCATCAAGGGCCAAAGTGCCGAATCCGGCTGGGATGTGCTGCTGCGCATCGCTATGTTGCTGGCCGGCCGGCCTCTGTTCGGCGCCCGGCCATGAGCGACAGCGATACACCCGATGCGCTGGCGCTGCGTCGCCAGATCCGCCGCGACATGGTGCTCGACACCCTCGGCAATGGCGCGCTGATCCTCGGCCTCTGGGGCTGGCTCGGTGACGCGGCGAGCTGGCATCCACAGTTGGAAAACCCGAACGTCATCATCGCGCTCACCGCAACCGGCGTGCTCAACCTGTTGCATCTGCCCTCACGCCTGCGCCGTTTGCGCACCTGGCGCCAGCTTTAACCGCTTGCTGAAAACGCGACTCAATCATGATTGAGTCGCGGGCCGCTCCATCCCTGGCCGGGAGGCAGCTTGCTGAAAAACATTTTTCAGCAAGCTGCTAATTCCTGCTCTCTGTTCTCCATCCCCGTCCTGCTCCGGACGGCCTGAGAAGCACGGCAGCCCATCAATGGCCAGGTCGTCAATCTTTACGGGTTCAGGGTACTCATCAGATGAAACAGGGGACCACTGGGCAACCGCTATCCCTGCTCGGGCCCGTTCGTCACCATGGCAAGGGCCCCCTATTGCACTGCACGCGCAACAGAGGATGATGCGCGCCGTCAGCCACCCGCTCACCGGAGAACCCACATGAGCAAACGACGACGCCATACCGGCAAGACCGTCAGCGCCAAGGCGCTGGTCTTCGACCCTCTCTTCCGCAGCCGGCAAGAGACGGCCAAAAAAGGCAAAGGCAGCTACAACCGCAGGCCCCGCAATCAGCCACAGGATTCGGGGCCTTTTTCATGGGCGACTTTTGATGCGGCCGCCCGCCCCATGGAAGGGCTGCTCACTGCAGGAGCTTTTCCTGTGGGAGCGGCTTCAGCCGCGAA
>JAUXNL010000595.1 GCA_030684415.1 Moraxellaceae bacterium
ATGCACGGCCAGCGGATCGCGCAGCAACACCGCCAGCAAGGCCAGTGTCAGCACATGAAATGCCGGCATCCGTAACTGCCACCAGCGCGCCAGCACCACCACCAGCAACATCAATAAGGTGCGCTGCGTCGGCACTGAAAAACCGGCAATCAGGCTATAGGCGGCCGCCGTCACCAGCCCGACCGCCAAGGCCGGTTTATTCACCGGTATGCGCAGGGCCAGGCCGGGAATCCGGACGAGGCCCTGCCACGCCAGCCAAGCCGTCACGACAGCCAACAAAGTGATGTGCAGCCCGGAAATGGCCATGAGGTGAATGACGCCGGTCGCGGCATAGCGCTCCCAGGCATCGGCTGGCACCAGTACGCGATCCCCGGTGATCAGCGCCAGCAGGACGCCAGCCTCCGGCTGGTCAGGCCTGTGCTGATGGAAGTGCTGATAAAAGTGCTCGCGGATTTGCAGGCGGACACCATCAACAGAAGTTGGCGGTGCTGTGCAGTCGAGATGGCGGCCACTGCCTGTTGCCGTCACGCCCTCGGACAGCAGCCAGGCCTCATAGTCAAAGCCACCGGGATTGGCCACGCCATGCGGACGCTTGAGGCGCACCGTGAGCCGACAACGGGCACCAGGCAAGGGCATGTCGGCTGAGCGCACACGCAGTTGCCAGAGGCCAGTTGGCACCCAGCCTTCAAGTGCCCGGACATCCGGCCGCAGGCGCATCTTCCAGCCGCCATAACGATCCGGTTCTGCCAGCCCAGCAACAGTGCCAGACACCTGCAAGGGCTTTTGCTCGAGCGCAGAGGGAGGCGCCGCCTCCAGCGCCTGGCCGGCCACACTCACCGCCCAGGCAAAAGTCACCAGCGCCGGCAGCGGCCAGAGCCACCAGCGACGCCGACGATAATGAAAAGCGAGTAATAACAGCGGAGCCGGTAGCAGACTCCAGCCCCAGCCGGGCAGCGCCGGCAACAACGGCAAGACGAGCAAGCCAGCCGCAGCGCTCGCCAGAAAAGGCCCCATGACACACCATCCCTGTGTTATCCCGACCGATAGAGGCGCATCCTTCGCCCCTCACCTGACCCGTCTGCCGCATAACGCAGACACTGGCGTCCCGGGGCACAGCCACCGGACAAGGTCGGTGCTCCTTTTATCACGTCCATCACGACAGACACAGAATTGACCCGCCGCATCCGATTGTGAAAGATGGCGGCTCTTTTGCGGGACACCCCGAGCACATGCCCAAGCACATCATCCGTCGCTACTTGCCCCACCCTGAGCGGATCATCCGTCATCCGGCACTGCGTTTTCTCGGTGCGCGCTTGGCTGACCCCAGTGTCTGGCACTTGAACAAGCGCTCGGCGGCGGGCGCCACGTTCTGGGGGCTGTGGTGTGCCTTTCTTCCCATGCCCTTGCAAATGCTGCCGGCCGCCGCCGCCGCACTGCTGTTCCGCGTCAACCTGCCGCTGTGTGTGGTACTGGTCTGGGTCAGCAATCCCCTGACGGTGATTCCCCTGTTATGGCTGGTGTATCTGGTGGGCAGCCTGCTGCTCGGCCAACCGATTCCGGATACCGCCGAAATACGGCAACTCGTTATCGAGCTCAAAAACGCGTTGGAAGGGATGTTTTCAGACTCGGCCACTGGCAATGCCGCCACCTTGGCACAGCATCTTGAGCCCTTGCTGCTCGGGACGCTGGTGACCGGCCTGCTGTTCGGCTCTGTCGGCTATGTGCTGATGCGCCTGTACTGGCGTTGGCATGTCATTCATGCCTGGCAGGTGCGGCAGAAAAAGCGACTGCGCCCTTCTGCCTGAGCGCTAACAGTCTTGCCGGCAAAAAATCCTTCTCGCCGGCCATCACCGCCAGATAGCCACTTCAGAACCACGCCTCAGGCGACTTCAAAATCGCGCGCCAAGACCACGCGTCAGGCGACGTCCGACATCACGCTTCAGGCGTTGGCCGTCACTTCGCTGATATGTCCGTGATCCATCCGCAATACGCGCTGGGCATTGCGCGCCAGCACAAGGTCATGCGTCACGATCACCAGGCTGATGCCCAGCTCACGATTCAGCTCACCCAGCAATTGCTGCACGCCGCCGGAAGTGTCGTTGTCGAGATTGCCAGTCGGCTCATCGGCCAGCACCACGGCAGGCTTGGTCACCAGGGCACGCGCCAGCGCCACACGTTGGCGCTCACCGCCTGACAGTTCGGAGGGTTTGTGCTCGACACGATCCCCCAGCCCCACCCGCTCCAGCAATTCGCGCGCGGCTTTTTCGGCCTCGGCAATATTGCCGTCACGCAGCAAGAGCGGCATGCAGACGTTTTCCAGCGCGGTGAACTCCTGCAGCAGATGGTGGAACTGGTACACGAAGCCGATATGCCGGTTACGCAGCCAGCCCCTCCGCACCTCGTTGCAACTGCTGAAGTCTTCTCCGCATATTTTCACGACGCCGGCACTTGGCGCATCCAGCCCGCCGAGCAAATGCAGGAGCGTGGTCTTGCCCGAGCCGGAGCTACCGACAATCGCCACAAATTCGCCACGCGCCACCTGCACATCCACACCATGCAGGATTTCCAGCGTACGCGGGCCTTCTTCGAAACGTTTGACCAGCCCGATGGCTTCGAGCACCAGATCACTCATGGCGTAAGGCCTCCGCCGGCTGCACACGCGCGGCCCGACGCGCCGGATAGATGGTGGCCATGAAGCTGAGACCGAAAGCCACCAGACTCACCCAGAGCACATCTTCAAGACGCAGGTAGGAGGGCAGGTAATTCACGAAATACGCATCAAACAGACTGATGTTGAAGAGACTCTCGACACCTGCCGCAATGTCGCTGATGGTGAGTGACAGCAAGACCCCCAGCGCCACCCCGGCAAAGGTGCCCAGCACCCCCACCAGTGTGCCCTGCACCATGAAGATTTTCATGATGGTGCCCGGGCTGGCCCCCAGCGTGCGCAGAATGGCGATGTCCGCCTTTTTGTCCGTCACCACCATCACCAGACTGGACACAATATTGAATGCCGCCACGGCCACGATGAATAGCAGCAGGATGGCCATCATGGCCTTTTCCATCTTGATGGCGTTGAAGAGATTGCCGTGCGTTTGCGTCCAGTCATTGCTGTAGATGAGTTCAGGGTGCTGCTGCACCAGCGACCAGGTCACGTCGCGCGACTGGAAAAGGTCATGCATTTTCAGCCGCACCCCCTGCACCTTGTCGTCGATCCGCAGCAGGCGCCCCGCATCGTGCAGGTGGATATACGCAATAAGGCTGTCTACCTCGGCGCCGACCTTGAAGACGCCCACCACGGTGAAACGCTTGAAGCGGGGAATCATGCCGGCCGGCGAAAGCGAGGCTTCCGGCATCACCAGCGTCACCTTGTCACCCGTGACAACCCCCAGATTGGTGGCCAGCCCGGCACCCAGCAAAATGCCGAACTCACCATCGCGCAAGTTTTCAAGCCGGCCGGACTGCATATGGTCTTGCACGATGGAGACATGGCGCTCGGCCTCAGGCTCCACACCGGTAATCAGGGCCGGTGCTACCGCACCGTTCGCCGTCAGCATGCCCTGCACGGAATTGAAGGGGGCGGCCGCCATGACTCTTTTGTCGCGCGATGCAAACTCCGCGAGCTTCTCCCAGTTGCGAAACGGCTCATAGGCATGCAGGGTTGCGTGTGGCACCATGCCGAGAATGCGGTTCTTGAGCTCGCGATCGAAGCCGTTCATGACCGAAAGCACGGTAATGAGCACCGCCACGCCCAGCATCAACCCCAGGATGGAGGTGAGGGATATGAAGGAGATAAAGTGGTTTCGGCGCTTGGCGCGGGTGTAGCGCA
>JAUXNL010000599.1 GCA_030684415.1 Moraxellaceae bacterium
TGTGTCCATCCAGAATATCCGCAACATCGCCATCATCGCCCACGTTGACCATGGCAAGACCACCCTCGTCGACAAGCTGCTGCAGCAGTCGGGCACCCTCGGCGAGCGCGCCGGCGATGTTGAACGCGTGATGGACTCCAACGACCAGGAAAAGGAACGCGGCATCACCATTCTGGCCAAGAACACCGCCATCAAGTGGCTCGACAAGCGTTCCGGCACTGAATACAGCATCAATATCGTCGATACCCCGGGCCACGCCGACTTCGGTGGCGAAGTGGAGCGCGTGCTCTCCATGGTCGACTCCGTGCTGCTGCTGGTCGACGCTGTGGACGGCCCGATGCCGCAAACGCGCTTCGTGACCATGAAAGCCTTTGCTCAAGGTCTCAAGCCGATTGTCGTGATCAACAAGGTCGACCGCCCGAGCGCGCGTCCGGACTGGGTCATCGATCAGGTGTTCGATCTGTTCGACAAGCTGGGCGCGACCGACGAGCAGCTCGACTTCCCCATCATTTATGGCTCCGGCCTGCAGGGTATTGCCGGTCTTGAACTCGACAAGCTCGCCCCCGACATGACCCCGCTGTTCGAAACCGTGGTCGACAAGGTGGCGCCGCCCGATGCCGATGTTGATGGCCCGTTCCAGATGCAGATTTCGTCGCTCGACTACAACAGCTATGTCGGCGTTATCGGTATCGGCCGCATTGCCCGTGGCAAGGTGAAAACCAATACCCCGGTGGTGATTGTTGATCGCGAAGGCAAGAAGCGTAACGGCCGTATCCTGCAGATCATGGGCTATAGCGGCCTGAATCGTGTTGAAGTGGCTAATGCCGGCGCGGGCGACATTGTTTGCGTCACGGGCATGGAAGGCCTGCAGATTTCCGACACGCTCTGCGATCCGCAGAATGTCGAAGCGCTGAAGCCGCTATCGGTCGACGAGCCGACCGTGAGCATGACCTTCCAGGTCAACAACTCGCCGTTCGCAGGCCGTGAAGGCAAGTATGTGACCTCGCGCAACATCAAGGAGCGCCTGGAAAAAGAACTCATCCACAACGTCGCGCTGCGTGTCGAGCCGACGGATTCGCCTGACCGCTTCAAGGTCTCTGGTCGTGGTGAGTTGCATCTGTCGGTGCTGATCGAAAACATGCGTCGCGAAGGTTTCGAACTTGGCGTGTCACGCCCGGAAGTCATCATGAAAGAAATCGACGGTGCGAAGCAGGAGCCGTTCGAGAGCGTGATTTTCGACGTGGAAGAGCAGCATCAGGGTTCCATCATGGAACAGATGGGGCTGCGCAAAGGCGAAATGACCGACATGATCATGGACGGCAAAGGCCGTGTGCGCATCATGGCGCTGGTGCCCTCGCGTGGCCTGATCGGCTTCCGTTCCGAATTCCTGACGCTCACCTCCGGCACCGGCATCATGACCTCGAGCTTCGAGCATTACGGCCCGATCAAGTCCGGTGATGTGGCCAAGCGCAACAACGGCGTGCTTGTGTCCATGACTGGCGGCACCGCACTGGCCTATGCGCTGTTCACCTTGCAGGACCGCGGTCGTCTGTTCATCGGCCCGCAGACCGAAGTGTACGAAGGCATGATTGTCGGCCAGAACGCGCGCGGCGAAGACATGGTGGTCAATCCCACCAAGGCCAAGCAGCTCACCAATATCCGTGCTTCCGGCACGGACGAAGCGCTGACGCTGTCGCCGCCCATCCGCATGACACTGGAGCAGGCACTCGAGTTCATCGAAGACGACGAACTGGTAGAAGTCACGCCGCAGTCGGTGCGCATCCGCAAGAAGCACCTCAACGAAAACGAGCGCAAGCGCGCCAGCCGCGCCGGCTGATCGTAGCGCCCATAAAAAACCCGCCATCCGGCGGGTTTTTTATGGGCGCTTTTAACCGCTTGCTGAAAAACGCCCCTCCCGGGCTTTTTCAGTCCGCGATTCCGGCGCAGGTCCGGAATCGCTCTTAACGCATGGCCAGCTTACTGTTGACTGGCGGCCAGGGCCTGCGCAAGGTCAGCCAGAATGTCATCAATATGTTCGATGCCAACACACAGGCGGACGGTTTCTTCCTTGACGCCCGCTTTTTCCAGTTCAGCCGGAGACAATTGGCGGTGCGTGGTAGAAGCGGGGTGGGTGGCCAGCGAGCGGACGTCGCCGATATTCACCAAGCGTGTGAAGAGCTGGAGCGCATCGAGGAATTTTTCACCGGCGCCACGCCCTCCTTTGAGACCGAAGGTGAGGAGGCCGGAGCCACTGCCGCGCACATATTTCTTCGCCAATGCATGCTCAGGGTGCTCGGGCAGGCCTGCGTAATTCACCCAGGTCACATCCGGATGCTGCTTGAGTGTGGTAGCGACTTTCAACGTGTTCTCCACGATGCGGTCCATGCGCAGCGCCAAGGTTTCGATGCCTTGCAGGATCAGGAACGCATTGATGGGCGCCAGGCAGGCGCCCATGTTGCGCAAAGGCACGACACGAGCACGGCCAATATACGCGGCCTCGCCCAGCGCCTCGGTATAGACCACGCCA
This sequence comes from Moraxellaceae bacterium, assembly GCA_030684415.1. Classification (GTDB taxonomy): domain Bacteria; phylum Pseudomonadota; class Gammaproteobacteria; order Pseudomonadales; family Moraxellaceae; genus UBA2031. The sequence continues at coordinate 2,528 of JAUXNL010000599.1, forward strand.
TGATAGGAAACATCCGGCTCGTTCAAGCGGCGGAAACGCTTGGCATGTGCTTTCCAGTCGAATTTTCCGGAGTCGATGATGGCGCCGCCAATCGAGTTGCCATGGCCACCCAAATATTTGGTGAGGGACTCCACCACGATGTCGGCGCCATGCTCGAAGGGGCGAGTGAGATACGGCGAGGCGACGGTGTTGTCGACAATCAGTGGCACGCCATGATCGTGGGCGACTTTTGCCAGTGCTTCGATATCGGCGATATTGCCCAGCGGGTTGCCGATGGTTTCGATGTAGACCGCCTTGGTGCGCTCATCAATCAGCGCAGCGAATGAGGCGGGATCACGATAATCGGCAAAGCGCGTTTCAATACCGAATTGCGGGAAGGTGTGCGCAAAAAGATTGTAAGTGCCGCCATACAGTGTCGAGGAGGCAATGATGTTGTCGCCGGCTTCGGCAATCGTCTGGATAGCGTAAGTGATGGCCGCTTGGCCCGATGCCAGTGCCAGCGCACCTATCCCGCCGTGCAGAGCGGCGAGGCGCTTTTCCAGCACGTCCGTTGTCGGGTTCATGATGCGGGTGTAGATGTTGCCCGCTACTTTAAGGTCGAAAAGGTCGGCGCCATGCTGCGCGCTGTCGAAAGCGTAAGCGACGGTCTGATAAATGGGGACAGCGACGGACTTGGTGGTGGGGTCGGGGCTGTAGCCGGCATGAACGGCAAGCGTTTCAATCTTCATGGTGACGGGCGTCCTGTCATGAGTAAGGTTGGAGTTATTTTCTTGTTATTGCGCGGCTGGCGATAGCAACCGATTTTCATATGCTTATGCGCAGAAAGAAGGTTGGGCTCACTTCTTTTCGGGAATCCAGCCTTTGGCGCGTTCGTAGTCGAGATTGTCGAGGAATTTCTCGCGCTGCTCGGCGAGGAATTTCTGTGCTTGTGGGTCCATCACGCTGAGGCGATTTTCGTTGATGATCATGGTTTGCTCTTTCAGCCATTCACCCCATGCCTGTTTCG
>JAUXNL010000600.1 GCA_030684415.1 Moraxellaceae bacterium
GGCGTTGATGGTGGCGTCGATCACGCCGGCGGCGGCCGCGGCTGCAAACAGCACGAAGGCGAATTCGCCGCCTTGCGCCATGACCACGGCACGGTCGAGCGCATCCGTGTGCTGGCTGCGGGTGAGGCGCGCCACGGCGTAAATGCCGAGCCCTTTGGCGGCCATGAGCGCGAGCACGCCGCCCAGAATCAGCGGCCAGTTGCGGGCCACCACGTCGAGGTCGAGCGACATGCCCACGCCCAGAAAGAACAGGCCGAGCAGCAGGCCGCGAAACGGTTCGATGTCGGCTTCGAGCTGGTGGCGGAAGGTGGATTCGGAGAGCAGCACGCCGGCGAGGAAAGCGCCCATCGCCATCGACAGCCCGCCGACCTGCATCAGCAGCGCGGCGCCGAGCACGACGAGCAGCGCGGCGGCGGTCATCACCTCGCGCGCACGGGCGTTGGCCAGAATGCGAAAGAGCGGATTGAGCAGCCAGATGCCGGCGGCCACCAGCCCGGCCAGCGCCAACAGCGCGATGCCGATGCTCTGCCAGCGCGCGGCGGCGCCGTGCTCGGCCACACCGGGCGCCATGAACGCGACCATGGCGAGCAGCGGCACGATGAGCAGGTCTTCAAACAGCAGGATGGAGACGATGCGCTGGCCACGTGGCTGGTTGATATCGCCGCGTTCGCCCAGCAGTTGCATGACGATGGCGGTCGAGGTGAGCACAAAGCCGGCGGCACCGATAAACGCCACCGCCAGCGAAAACCCGAAGAGCAGGCCGACCACCGTCATCAGCGCGGCACACACGGCAATCTGCAAACTGCCCAGCCCGAAAATCTGCCGGCGCAGGCTCCACAGATGCGAGGGCCGCATTTCCAGCCCGATGATGAACAGGAACATCACCACGCCAAGCTCGGCCACATGGAGGATGGCCTGCGGATCGGTGAACAAGCCGAAGCCGAACGGCCCGATGGCAAGACCGGCCGCCAGATAGCCCAGCACCGAGTCGAGCCCCAGCCGCTTGAACAGCGGCACAGCCACCACGGCGGCGCCGAGCAGCACCACAATCCGTCCCAGTTCTAATGCGCCGCCTTCTACTGCCATGTTGCTGCTGCCATTTTTGCCGTCATGTGGGATGCCTTGATGATGTTCAGCGGGCGGGTGACGAGACCACGCGCCGCTGACGGATACGCACTGTGAGAGGCATCAGGGTGCTGGCTAACGCGGTGTTGATGCTCCCGATGCCGACGCCGATCCCGCCGATGTCGTCCAGGCCAGCAGCACGAAGCCGCCGATCATGGCGATGTTCTTCAGGAAATGCAGCAGTTGGCCGTGCTGTGCCTCGCCAGCGGCAAAGCGCCAGAACGGGTGCGACAGAAAGGCGTCCACCAGCAGAAACGCGGCGAGCACCAGCGCAATCGTGCGCACCTGCCAGCCGACGGCCAACAACAGGCCGGCCACCAGCTCGAATACGCCAAACGCCAGTGCGCCCATGGACGTCCCCGCGCCACTGGCGGGCAGCAGGCCAGCGGCGACCAGCACGCGCTCGATGCCAAGGCCGATAAAAACAACGGCCAGCAGCACACGCGCCAGCCGATAAACGTTGAGTGAATGCATGTTGCGTCCTGCAATCAAAATATGGGATGGCCGAGCCTACTGCCTTCGGCCCGCGCGGGGAATTCCCGAGCAAGCCGAAGACAGGCGAATACGGCCCAGGCGCGGCTTATTTGGTGGTGTAGCCGCCGTTGGCCAGAATCGTCTGGCCGGTGATCCACCAGCCATCGGTTACCAGAAAGATGACGATGGGCACGATGTCTTTCACGTCGGTAAGGCCGGTACTGGAGTAGCGGCTGAGGTCGGCGGCGTTGGAGTGGTAGGCCACGGCCTCGGCGCTTTCCTGGCCGTAGAAGAACGGCGTGTCCATCGGGCCGGGGCCGACCGCCGTGACCGAGATGCCGCGCGCGCCGAACTCCTTGGAGGCGGCGCGGGTGAAGTGCTCCACCGGCGCTTTGCTGCCGGCGTAGGCGGCGTAATAGCCGGTGAAGGCGCCCAGCAGCGAGGTGACGATGGTGCAGATGCGGCCGCCATCGCGCACATGCTTGCCGGCTTCGCGCAGGAAGAAGAACGCGGCTTTGCTGTTGATGTCGAAGCTGCGGTCGTAGTCGTCTTCGGTCACCTCGGTGATGGGCTTTTTCAGCACAAGGCCGGCGGTGTTGATGGCGATATCGAGGCCGCCGAAGTGCTTTACCGTCTCGGCGAACACGCGCTCGACCTCGGCCACGCGGGTCAGGTCGGCCTGCAGGGCAAAGGCGTCGCCGCCGCCGGCCTTGATGGCCGCGACGGTGGCGTCGGCGTCGGCACGGCTGCTGTCGCTGTTGTAATGCACGGCCACGCGTGCGCCGAGTGCGGCCAGTTGCCGGCTGAGCTGTCCGCCCAGGTTCTTGGCACCGCCGGCCACCAGGGCCACTTTTCCGTTCAGTTTGGGCTCGCTCATGTCGGGTCTCTCCTTTGTTTGTGGTGACGAAATGCATTGCTTGCGAGGCATGCCCCGCGCCCGATGGGGGAGCGGATGGCATGCGCTGAGTCTGTTTGTGATTGCCAAATGAATAAATATCGGCAAATTTAAGAAACCATTTCTTCAGCCATAACAATGAGGGCATGCCATGGACCGTTTGCAGGCCATGCGGCTGTTTGTGCGCATTTGCGAAACCGGCAGCTTTGGGCGCGCCGCCGATGCACTGGGCATTTCTCGCCCCGCCGCCTCCATCACCGTGCAGCAACTCGAAAGTGAGCTGGGCACGCGCCTGCTCAGCCGCAGCACACGCCATGTGGAGGTGACGCCCGATGGCCAGGCCTACCGTGAGCGCTGCCAGCGCGTGCTGGCCGATATCGATGAAATGGACGGCCTGTTTCACCCGGCCGGCAGTGCGCCGCGGGGCTGGTTGCGGGTGGATGTGCCCAGCCGGATTGCGCGCCGGGTGCTGGCACCGGCCCTGCCGGACTGGATGGCGAACTATCCGGAGCTGCTGCTGGAGCTGGGCTCGAGCGACCGTGCCGTCGACCTGCTGCAAGAAGGTGTCGATTGCGTCATCCGTGTCGGCGCGCTGCGCGACGACCGCTTGGTGGCGCGGCCGCTGGGGGTTTTCCGTCAGGGCAGTTATGCCAGCCCCGCCTATCTCGACCAGCACGGCCGACCGGCCACGCCAGCCGAGCTGGAAGGCCATCTGCTAGTGCATTACAGCTCGCCGCCCAGTGCCGTCTGGGACCGCTGGGAGTGGGTGCAGGACGGCGAAACACAGAGCCTTGCACTGCCCGCACGCGTGGCCGTGAACAATGCGGAAAGCTATATCGCCTGCGCCTGCGCCGGGCTGGGGCTGATTCAGGTGCCGGCCTACGATGTGGCGGAACTGCTGGCCAGCGGCGAGCTCGAAGAAGTGTTGCCCGACTACCGGCCGGCGCCCATGCCGGTCACGCTGCTGTATCCGCGCAACCGCCACCTGTCGCGGCGCATCCAGGCCTTTGCCGAGTGGGCCGAAAGCCTGTTTCACGACGCGCGCATGCTGGCGCACTGAAGCGGTCGCTTTCAAACGGCACCGCGGCGAGAATCCGCGCCTGTCTTTCCGGTGGGCGCCCTCATGTCTTCTGTTGCTTCGTCTCCTGCCCGCAGCGGTTATCTCTATGCAGCAGCCTGTGTGCTGATCTGGTCCGGCTTTGTGCTGATCAGCCGCGTGGCCGGCAAAACCCCGCTCAACGGCTTCGACCTGACGGCGCTGCGCTTCGGCACGGCGGCGGTGTTGCTGCTGCCAGTGTGGTGGCGCTGGGCGCGGGTGCCGCTGTTCACGCCGCAGATGCTGGTGCTGGTGGCCACCGGCGGCATCGGCTATGCGCTGCTGGTGTATTCGAGCTTCCGCTTTGCGCCGGCGGCGCATGGCGCGGTGCTGCTGTCGGGGCTGCTGCCGTTTTTTGTGACCGCGGTGGCGTGGTGGCGGCTGAAAGAGGCGCCACGCCAGAGCCTCTGGCAGGCGCTGGTCTGTATTGCGCTGGGCGTTGGCGCACTGGGCTGGCACAGCCTCAAAGACTTGAGCCAGACCTGGCCGGGCGACCTGATGATGGTGGGCGCGTCTTTCCTCTGGGCGCTGTACACGATTCTGGTGAAGCAGTCGGGCTTTACGCCCTGGCAGACCACGACCGGTGTGGCGCTGCTCTCGGCGCTGATCTACCTGCCGGTGTACGCGCTGCTGCTGCCCAAAGGCATTACCGCCGTGCCGCTGCACGATGTGCTGGTGCAGGCGTTTTACCAGGGCGTGCTGGTGGTGATTCTGGCCATGCTGCTCTACATGCAAGCCATGGTGCGGCTGGGGCCGACACGGTTGGGCGCCGTGATGGCGACTGTGCCGGCGGTGGCGGGCATCAGCGCCACGCTGATCCTGGGCGAGCCGTTCACGGCGTTTCTGGTGGCGGGGCTGGTGCTGACCAGCGCAGGGGCGTGGCTGGGCTCACGCTGAGGGCGGCGTCTGGTAACGGGCGCACTGGCATTCGGACTGGCACCGGTCCGGCTTCGGCTTCGGCTTCGGCTTCGGCTTCGGCATTGGCATTGGCAGGGCCGGCCTGCGTAAAAGAGCTGGCGCGGCTAAAACCCCTCAGGGCCCTGCGCAAGTTCGTTCGCTCTCGGCCTGTCGAAAGGCCGGTTCGCCAAGATCACCGACCTCATCATTTCCAGCCGGTGGTTAACCGCGGCGCCATGAAATCCGGGCATCCTGCATCCGCTGTGGCTCGGCGTGCGTAGAGGCCAAGACGCCTTTTGTCTTGCTGCCGGATACCGCCGTGCCTGTCTGCCCCTTCACGCCTTGCATCACCGACCCGGCTTGCCCAGTGGTGGCGGGCGTGGGGCCGCTGCTAGAGTCGTGGGCGAGCGTGTGGGTGGCGGCCGGCGTTACGGCGCTCCTGAACAATCGCCGTGCTGATCGCGGGCATCACTTGCGCGGTCTTGCGGCACTGGGTCCCCGCCTTCGCGGGGACGACGAAAGTCCGGTTATTCAGCGGCTCCCTGACACACGCCTGAAAAACCCGGAACCGTTCGGGCTGAGCCGCTCTCTTGAGCTTGTCGAAGAACTCAGGAGCGCCCTGCTGAAGCTACAGAGGTGGCCCCTGATCGTGATGGGTGCGCGCGTGGTCGTCGACGGATTCAGGGCGAACGGTGATGGGCAGTGCGGCTTTGTCGCGCGCTTGCTTCAATCGGCATTGTTTCAATCGACATGGATTCAGTCGGCCGCATTACCGGCTGCCACACCGGCAACGCCCGCAACGTTTGGGCGGGCACGGCTTTTTCAATCATCGCTGCGCTGGAGCGCACGACAGTCAGCAACGGGGAAATTCATGGCCGACGATCTGGCCCCACTCATGTATCGCACGGCACTGGGCGACCGGCGCGCGTTCGAGCAGTTGTATCGCGCCACGTCCGGGCGCCTGCTCGGTGTGGCGCTGCTGGTCATGCGCCGGCGCGATCTTGCCGAAGACGTACTGCAAGAAGCCTTTGTGAAAATATGGCATTCCGCCAGCAGCTATCAGCCCGAGCGCGGCGCGGTGTCGACATGGCTCGGCACGATTGTGCGGCGCACCGCCATCGACCGTTTACGCCGTGATCGCCATGCCGCTGTAGCGCTCGACGACGCCGAATGGGAAGCCATGGCCGATGACGCGCCCGGCCCGCTCGACAACACCATGGCCGAGGCCGAAGCGCGTCGCCTCGGCCTTTGCATGGAGCAACTCGACGACCGCCAGCGCGAATCGGTGACGCTGGCGTTTCATCACGGCCTGACACACACCGAGCTGGCAGCGCGGCTGGGCTCGCCGCTTGGCACGGTAAAAGCGTGGGTGCGGCGCGGGCTGGATCGCCTGCGTCAATGCCTCGGGGAGGCCGCCGCATGAATTACCGTCATCCGGAATTGCAGCAGCGCCTGGCGGGCGAATATGTGGTCGGCACCTTGCACGGTGCGGCCCGGCGCCGTTTCGAAAAATTGCTGGTGAGCGATCGTGGTTTGCAGCAAATCGTGCAGGCTTGGGAGCGGCGGTTGGCGCCGCTGTTGCAGCATGCACCTGAAGTGGAGGTGCCCGCGCACGTCTGGTCGTCCATCCAGCAGCGGCTTGGGCATTCGCCCGCCACACACTCATCCGCCGCGCAGCAACATGCCGACGTTGCCTTCTGGCGCTGGCTCGGCTTGGCCAGCAGCGGCGTGGCCACGGCCATGTTGCTGCTGTTGCTGTTTTATCCAGCGCCGGCACCGGTGCTCGTGCCGCCGACGTCGCCCGCCGCACTGGTGGATATCGCCGTACTCAGCACCGACAAAGCCGAGCCTGTGTGGATTGTGCGCCGGCGTGGCGATGATCGGCTGGAGTTTTCCGGGCTGGTGAACACCGCCTTGCCGCAAGACCGCGACTTCGAGTTGTGGTCGATTCCCGATGGCGGCGCACCGCTTTCACTGGGGGTAGTGCATCTCAAAGGTGGCAGTGCAGCAGAGCTGGTGCTGACGTCGGCGGCGCGCGAGCGTTTGGCGCAAGGCGCGCTGCTGGCCATCAGTCTTGAGCCGGCCGGTGGTTCGCCAACCGGAGCGCCAACCGGCCCGGTGCTGTATTCCGGCAAGCTCGCGGGCTGAGGTTCGCATCAGAGCGCCCGGCTAGCATGCAAGGGATATGGCAAGACCAGCGCACTCACCTACTGATGTGGCCTGTGTTTGAAACAGGCCACATCAGTAGGCGGCTTGAGCGCATTGCGTCAGAAATTGTGTTGGAACACGCGCATAAAAAAACCGGCCTTCAAGCGGCCGGTTTTTTTATGCGCACTGTGCTCACCGTCAACACGGAAAGCGCATGGGCGGCTTGCCGTCAGGCAATCTTGCGCAGGCCGAAACCCAGACCCTGCTTCAGCACCGTCTTCACGACCGGGCCTACCAACGGCAGCGGCGATTCAAACGTGATGGTCCACTGCACGCGCGAGCCACCCGGCGTCTTCGAAAATGTCAGACGGCCGTGATGGTTGCGCAGCGGGCCACCGCCACGCGTGATCTTGTAATCAATCGACTGGTTGGCGACGAGGCCGACCACGGTTTCTTCCACGGCCAGCGGGGCAAAGCCCATGCTGCGGGTAGAGCCGACACCGTTCACATCGCCCTGGCCATCGCGAATGCGCTTGACCGGAATACCGAAGACTTTTTTCAGGTTGTTGTGGTCCGCCAGAAAGGCAAACACTTCTTCCACGGGCTTGCGGAAGTCCTGCACGACATCAATACGTTGCTGCGACATTTCGATTCACTCTTGGCTGGAGGCGCGGGAACCGGGCGCGGGAGGCATCCGGCAGTAACAGGCCCGGGATGCTAGCGAGCCCGGGCAGCGTGGACAAGCGGTCAGCAGGCCATTCACCGGGGCTTTCGGACAAGCTGAAAAAGCTGATTCCGCGGCAGTTTTTGTGGGCATCGGCGCCGCCGGTTGGGCGCTTGGCCGCACGCGGCTGCGTCACGCCTTGCACGCGCCGACACGGCACTCCTCCGGGCTTTTTCAGTCCGCGGTTCTGGCACCTGCCCGGAATCGCTCCATCCTGAATCAGGCACGCAAGGATGATGGGTTCGCGACCCGGCCATTCTTGGTCGGGAAGCCGCTTGCTGAAAAATACTTTTC
>JAUXNL010000601.1 GCA_030684415.1 Moraxellaceae bacterium
TCAGTCAACTGCTGTTGGGCACGAGTCCTTTGCTTGCCGGCCACAAACACCTCAATCGTCTGGAGCAGGTGCTGCTGCGCCGAGAGCTTGCGTTATCTCCCGGCGCTCAGGAGGCGCTGGTGATGGATAGCGCGGGCCATGTGGTCGAAGGTGTTTTCAGCAATGTGTTCTGGGTGCATGAAGGTGTCGTGCACACGCCGTTGCTGGATCAATCGGGCGTGAAAGGTGTCATGCGCGGTGCCATCATGCAGCAAGCTGCTGTGTCGGGAATGGACGTGCGCGAGGGCCGCTACTGCTTGCAGGATGTTCAGGCGGCCGATGAAGTTTTTTTCTGCAACAGTCTTTATGGGATCTGGCCTGTCCGGCAGTTGGGTGATCAGCCGCTGCCGCTGGGGCCGGTGGCAGCGATGTTGCACGACTACTGGCAGCAGTTGCTGGAGGCGGCATGAAACGCTGGCGCTGGCCCCTGCTGCTTTTTCTGATTTCTTTTATTCCTGTGGTGGCGATTTATCACAGTCTGTATTCGCGTCTTGATTTGCCGGAAGGCGGTTATCGTCTGGAAATCGCAAGGGGCGACTCTTTCAACAGCGTGATTGACCGGTTGGCAGCAGAAGGCGTGATTCCGGAGCGCTGGTTGCCGCGTGTCTGGCTGCGCCTGCAGGCTGGTAACAAATCGCTGCATCCGGGTGTTTTCTTGCTGCGGCCGCCGCAAAACACGGTGTCGTTATTGCGTCAGGTCTTGCAGGGAAATGTGGTGGGCTCGGCGTCGCGGCTGACGGTGGTTGAAGGCATGGCCTGGCGTGACTTGCGCCGGCAGTTGGCCATACACGAGCTGGTGACAGCGGCTGGCGAGCTGGACGATGCCGCCATTTTGCGCGAGCTGGGCGCCAGCGCCACGACACCCGAAGGCCTGTTTGCGCCAGATACTTACGATATCGCGCCGGGTGAAAGCGAGCTGTCGGTTCTGCGCCGGCTGTATCAGCGCCAGATGCGGATTCTGGATGAGGAATGGGGGGCACGCGCGCCAGACCTGCCCTACGCATCGCCTTATGAGGCCCTGATCATGGCCTCGATTGTGGAGAAAGAAACCGGTGTGGCGCATGAGCGGGCGCAAATCGCGGGCGTGTTTGTGCGGCGCTTGCAGATCGGCATGCGCCTGCAAACCGACCCTACCGTGATTTACGGTATGGGAGAGTCTTACGAAGGCCGGTTGCGCCGTGCCGACCTGCAACGCATGACCCCCTACAACACTTATCGCATCAATGGTCTGCCGCCTTCGCCAATTGCCTTGCCGGGCCGGGATGCCATTCATGCCGCCCTGCATCCTTTGCCGGGAAAGGCACTCTATTTCGTGGCGCGTGGTGATGGCTCGCACGAGTTCTCTGCTACCCTCGCCGAGCACAATCGCGCGGTCGAGCGTTACCAGAAACGCCGGCGCGCTGATTACCGATCTGCACCGGGTAGCTGATACATGTCTGTTGCAAACCGTTTTATCACCCTTGAAGGCGGAGAAGGCGCAGGCAAAAGCACGTGCCTGCGTTTTGTCGCGGAATATTTCGCGGCGCGTGCGTTGCCGCTGTGTGTGACCCGCGAGCCCGGCGGTACGCCGCTGGCCGAAAGCATTCGTGAGCTGCTCCTGCAAAAGCGCGATGAGCCCGTGGCTGCTGATACGGAGCTGCTGCTGATGTTTGCGGCGCGCGCTCAGCATCTTGAGGCGCTGATACGGCCTGCGTTGGCACGCGGTGAGTGGGTGTTGTCAGATCGTTTTACCGACGCGACGTATGCCTATCAGGGCTACGGTCGTGGCTTACCGCTCCCGCGAATTGCTGCACTGGAGTCGTTGGTGCAGGGGGATTTGCGCCCGGGCCTTACCTTGCTGCTGGATTTGCCAGTGTCCGAGGGGATGGCGCGTGCTGAAGCGCGCGCTGAAAAAGACCGCTTCGAGTCTGAGCAAGAAGCCTTCTTCGAGCGCGTGCGTGAAGGCTACCGCCTGCGTGCCGCCGCTGAGCCAGAGCGTTTCCGGGTCATCGACGCCAGCCGTCCCTTGCCCGAGGTACAGGCGGCGATTGGCCGGGCGCTGGATGCCTGGCTCAAGGAGTTGGCGGTATGAGCGAGGCGCCGGTGACCTGGCCTTTTCATGCCTATGCCTGGCAGCTTGAGGCATGGCAGCAGCTGATGCTGTTGCTGGATGCCGGACGCTTGCCCCATGCCTTGTTGCTGGGTGGCCCGGCTGGTATTGGCAAAGAACGTTTTGTGCAGGCGTTTGCGGCGCGCTTGCTCTGTGCGCAGCCACAGGCTGGCGTCGCCTGTGGGCAGTGCAAAAGCTGTCATCTGCTGGGGGCCGGCACCCATCCCGATCTGGTGTGGCTGCGCCCGGAGACCGATGAAAAAACCGGCAAGACGGCCAAGGCCATCAAGGTTGATCAAGTGCGCGAACTGGTCGACTTTGCCGCCAAGTCTGCCCAGATGGGCGGTTATCGTGTCGTCGTCATTTCGCCCGCGCACTTGTTGAATGTGCAGGCCGCTAACGCTTTGCTGAAAACGCTGGAAGAGCCGGGGCGTGAAACCGTGCTGCTGCTGGTCACTGCACAGCCGATGGCGCTGGTGGCGACCGTACGCAGCCGCTGTCAGCGGTTGGTGTTGCCGGTGCCATCGGCGGCCGATGCCATGGCCTGGTTGCGCCCGCAGGTGCGCGACGAGGCGACAGCGCAGTTGCTGCTGTCACTGAGTCAGGGCGCACCGCTGGCCGCGCTGGCGCTGCGTGATGCCGAATGGTTTGGCGAGCGTGAACGCCTGTTGCAGGACTTATTGCAATTGCGTCAGCGTCGGCAGACCGCCTTGGCGGTAGCCCAGCGCTGGCATGCATTGGGGGCAGAAAGTGTGTTGACCGTGTTGGGTTCGCTGGTTGACGACATGGCGGTGGTGGCCAGCGGCGCTACGGTTGTCAAACACGTCGATCTCGCGCCTATAATCGCCACAACATCGCGCCAGCTCCTGCCGGCTCGCTTGCTGGCGTTCCGGCAGGAGCTGGCGGTAAAGCAGCGCCTGCTGGCCGGCAATGTTCAGGGAAATGCACTGGTCGATGCGGCGTTTGCCGAGTGGCAGCAGTTGGCGCTTCCCTGAAAGGCCGTACAAAAACCTGACGACTAACAACACAAATAAAGAGGTCACGCCCATGAATATGCCCCGCGCTGGCGGCATCATTAACCAGGCCCTCAAAGACAAGGCGGCGCTGTATGCGGCGTTCATGCCGTTTGTGAAGGGCGGTGGCCTGTTTGTGCCCACCACGCG
>JAUXNL010000602.1 GCA_030684415.1 Moraxellaceae bacterium
TCAGGTTTACATTGAAAAAATACCGGTTCTGCTGAGTCTTCAGGATATTGAAATTGAGGGCTGTGCGGCGGCATGTACCAACGCTGATGGCGGCATCATCTGGACAAACGAACCATTGTCGCTCAGTAATGTCGTTTTGCAGGGCGGTCGTGCCAGCGCGCGCGGTGGTGCGATTTATGCCGGGCAGGATGGCATTGTCGAGATAAAGAACTCTCTGCTGCGTGACAACCAGGCGCCAAAAGGCGGAGCTGTTTATCTTGTGCGTAATGCGCTGAGGATGAGTCAAAGCCTCGTAACCGCCAATAGTGCGACAAGTGTGCCTGATGGAGCGGTCATTCAGGTAGAAAGTGCTACGGGTCCTTCTGCAACGATCACCAACTCTACCCTCAGTGGTAATACCGTTGGTTTGGCCCTTTCATTGCGCGAAGATGCCATCGTCAATTCATCAACAATCGTGGCAAATGCCGGTGGCATTGACTTCAACGGCGAGGAGGTGCGTGTATTCAACACTATCCTGGCAGGTAATGGTGCCAATGACTGTGTAGGCACTCTCACCGAAGCCGTAATGAAAAACAATCTCGTGGTCGCCGGTGCATGCCTTGATGATGACAATAGCGTGATCAGTAATTCCGGACAGTTGATGGCAGGTCTGGATGCTGGTGGACGCTGCAGTGGGGCGAGTGGCTTGCTTTGTCCCTTGGCCAAGCACGGGGATGACAAACTGGAGTCGCACCTGCCGAGAGTGTTGATAGGCTATGTCACGATTGCGGAATCGCCACTGATCAATAAAGGTGGGTTGAATATTCAGGCCGGTAGCATCGGGGAGTGCCCAGGCGATGACCAGCGAGGGAAAACCCGTAACGATACGCTTTGTGATATCGGTGCCGTGCAGCTACAAGCGCTGACGGGATCCGTGCGCGCTGGTGATGCCATTCGCTTTAACCAGACATATACCCCAACGCGAGACGATTATTTGGGCTTGTTGGGGGATGAAGAGTTGTTGCCGGCCAGCGAGTGTCCAGGTACTCCTCCAACCCCTGCCGCTGGCTCGAGCTACCGTGATGATCTCCCGGGGTGCCCTTGGCTGGAAGTGTTGCCCGAGCGTGGTGTAGTGACGTTTAACCCGGATGGCACTTATACCTATGTGCCCAATGCGAATTTTCATGGCTTTGATCCCTTTACCATCCGGGTGATGACAACAGTCAGTCGACTGAATTCTCAGCCCATCAATCAAAGTCGTGTGCTATCGGCACAAGTCATCATGGAGCCGACCTCAGGTATCAGTACCGACAGCTTGGGTGGGGCTGTGGGTCTTGGTGGACTTTTCATGCTCTTGCTCGGTGGCTGGTCGGTTCGTCGTGTGCGTGGAGTGAGCCTGTGATGAAAAATATCCTTTTCAAGGCTTTTCTGGCGTGTGCGGTGATGGCATCGCTCAGTGCGCATGCGCGCACTATCGAAGTCGATACCCTTGTGGATGAGGATGGCATCAATCCTGCCGCTTGCTCACTGCGTGAGGCGCTAAAAGCGGCGGCTACGGCAATGCCGTACGGAGGGTGCCCGGCAGGTGAACGCAACCGGTCAGATCGCATCCAGCTTGCCGCAGGCACCTATCCGCTGACTTCAGTGCTGATGGCCGATAGCGATGTCATCATTGCCGGTGTTGATACCAAGCGTCCTGATGGAACAAATCCATTGACAGGTAGCCGGCCTGATCGTGTCAGACCCTCTACGTTCATTATTGCGGCATCCGGCCATCGTGTTTTTGATACATCAGGAGCGGTCGGTGGTTTGTCGTTGGTTGATCTCGATATCACAGGGTCATCTGTTGCAGGTGATGGCGCCGTGATTTATGCCGCTGCGTCCGTGTCGATGGATAACACGATTATTCGCAATGGAGCCGCGACAGGGACGGGGCCTAATGCCGGACGTGGTGGTGCGGTTTTTCTGGCCACCAGCGGAGCGGGACTGACGGTTGATAATGGCACGTTCATCAATAACACCGCGACTCAAGGTGGTGGCTTGGTTGCCATGAACTGTGAGGAAAATCTTGCGATTGCTTCCCATCAGGTTGAAATCAGTCGCAGTCTGGTGCGCGGTAGCAGTGGTGGCAGCGGGGCGGGTGCGATAGCCATGTGTGGCTCTGCATCGTTGGCGTTGACGAGTTCGACCCTGACTGAAAGTGTGGCGAATGCCACCCATGGCCTGATTTCACATATTCCGGCGCTGCCCAAAACGGGGAGCCTTGCCATTTCGCATCTGACGGCGGTGGCCAATACCGGTACAGGCCCTGTGCTGCGCACGGGCCAGTTGGGTGTGGCGACACTGAACGCGTCATTGTTGGCTTGGAATGTGGGCCCGGGTTGCAGTGTGGGGACTCCCGTCCCGGCGAACGTTTCTGGTGATTTCAATGCGGTCAGCGATACCACTTGCAGCTTGCTGTTCGGTGCTGGTACGACCAATAACCTGCAGACCATTACAGCACTACAGCCCGATGAGCTGGATGCCTTGGGGAACCATGGCGGTTTGACGGATGTGTACTTGCCGGCCATCACGTCAACGATTGTGCTGGACCAAGGCCCGGGTCTCGGAATTTGTGCAGGTGTTGATCAGCGCGGTGCGAGTCGCAAGAGTGGTGCTGCCTGTGATAGAGGGGCGGCGGAACGGCAAAGTGTGACAGCCGTTGAGGACACAGGACAGAACAAGGTTCGTACCAACCGTGTGGCTTACGTGGATGTACTGAAAAATGACACGGCTGGTGAAGGCACGATGCTTGTTCCTGCCATGTTGCAGGTTGGCACTGTAACGGCTGTTCCTGAAGTGGCGGCGACGCCCATCACCGGAACGTGCTCCGCTGTGGCCAATCCGGCCCCTATTTTGACACGTCCCTTGGACATTCTGGCGGATGGGCGGGCCAGTGTGACCGGGAAGGCTCCCATCGGTGCCAAGGTGATTGTGCGCTTTCCGGATGGCACAAATCAGTCGGTGACTGCGGGCCCAACCGGGAACTTCGGACCTGTGATCAGTGCGACAAGCCTCAGGAACAGGTCCTCGATTTCGGTGGTCAGCGTCACAGATGCAGGAGTGCTTGGCTCGTTTGACCCGGGCAATGAGTCTCTGGCCGACAGCATCATTTATGATCGGGAAGCAGATCCTGTGACCCTTTATCCTGAGCGCTCTGACCGGATGCTGATGATCAGCTCGGTGGGGGGTGTCCCTGGTACGGTCACTTGCGAGTACACGGTTCGTGATGACGCAGGCAATTTGTCGAATGTCGGCAAGGCCGAAGTGGTCATCAAGAACATGGCTCCAAAAGCGGTGAAGGATGAGTACGTGCTGGCACAGGGGCAGCGCTCACTGCAACTCAACCTCACGATTAATGACACAGACGAGGACGATGGCTTCTACGGCCTGAAGGCCGATGGGACGCCGAATCTTGCAGACTATCCGGTGAAGATTATCGATCAGCCGGTGTTGGGGCGTATCGAGGGTGATACGGTGCCCTGCATAGACAATACGCCGACCAATCTTACCGACTGCTATCTCGGCACCGTGACCTATGTGCCCTTCAATTCGCAGACGCCATTCGATGACAGCTTCACCTATCGCATCATTGACGTGAAGGGAGAAGATTCAGGCTCTGTCACCGTCGTGATCAAGTCGAGTGTGCCGCCTCCAGGGCAGGGGGGCAGTGCCGATCTGGCGCTGTTGCTCTTGCTGGCGGCAGCCGGCTTGCGACGCGTCATTCGCGTCTGATACAAAGGCCGCCTCAGCGGCCTTTTTTCATGGTGTTTCCCGGGGGTTTCATGCGTTTGTGGTGGTGGTTTGCGACGGTGTTGAGTGCCATGGCGTTGTCCGCCTGCTCGACACCCGGCAGTGTGCAGATGTACGACGGGCCAGCGCGTCCTGCGCAAGAGCTGGTTCACATCAGCTTTCCTGAACAGGTGCAGGTGTTGGCGGTGGATGGTCGTGAGCCGGGCAATTTGCTGTTGCAACGACAGCAGGGGCTGGATCTGCTCCCCGGTGAGCACGTGTTGAGTGTGCGCTATGTCGAGCTTTTCCGGATGGGCTCGGACGATCACGAGATTGTCCGGTCACGTCCTGCTGCGCTGCGGTTTACCGCGCAGGCGGGTAGCCGGTTCCGGATCGAGCCCTCACCTCGGCCCGCCAATCTGGACAGCGCCAAACGTTTCGGAAAGGAGCCCGCCTTTTCGTTGATTGAAGAGGCCAGTGGTGCCGTTACTCCCTCCACGTCCATCAAGTCTTATGCCGAAGCTTCGCTGATTGACACCATCAGCAAGGCGTTTGATGGCGGCACAGCTCCCGCGGCCACGACACATCTGGATTTGCTCAAGGATGTCTGGGGGCGTGCGACGCCGGAAGAGCGAGCAGGCTTTCGCATCTGGCTCGATGAGCAGGGCAAGTAATCCATGTCTGAACCCCTGATTCCCGGCTATACGCTCATCAGCACGCTTGGCAAAGGTGGCATGGCAACGGTTTACCTCGCCATGCATGAAAAATTTGAGCGTGAAGTTGCGCTCAAGGTCATGGCGCCGGCATTGTCGGCAGATGCCGGTTTTCGTGAGCGCTTCCTGCGCGAAGCGAAAATTGTCGCGAAGATTTCCCATCCCAATATCGTGACGGTGTATGACGTCAACGAAGTAGACGGCGTGCATTACATTGCCATGGAGTATCACTCGGGCGGCGATCTCAAAGCCCGTTTGCGTGAAGGCCTGAGCGTGCGTGAGGCGCTCACGATTACCAAGGAAATCGCCCGCGCCTTGGCCTATGCCCACAGCAAGGGCTATGTGCATCGTGACATCAAGCCGGACAACATCCTTTTTCGTGTGGATGGCAGCGCAGTCCTGACCGACTTCGGGATTGCCAAGGCGACTGAGGGAGATGCCAACCTGACCCAGATGGGCATGGTGGCCGGCACCCCGAAATACATGAGCCCGGAGCAGGCACGTGGTCAGCAGCTCGATGGCGACTCCGATCTGTACAGCTTAGGGATCGTGTTGTTCGAGATGCTGACAGGGCGACTGCCGTATGAGGCCAGTGACGCGATTGCGCTTGGCATCATGCATATGAACGCTCCGATTCCGAAGCTGGAAGGCCGGCTGGCGCATTTCCAGCCGTTGCTGGACCGTCTGCTCGCCAAGCAGGCGGCACAACGCCCGCAAAATGGCACCGAGCTGATTCGTGAAATAGAGGCGCTTGAAGCGGGCTTCGACTTTGATCTTAAGCCGGCAGCGGCAGCGGACCAGGCTACGGTTGTCCGCCCGGCCATGCGGGCAACAGTGGCTCCGAAGGGCGAGTTGGCAGACGATGCCACCGTGGTTGCGCCATCCGCCGCCGCACACCCGCCGATGGCGCAGACGGCGGATAAGCCCACCAGAGCACCTTTGGCGGCAGCCATGGCGGCGGTGCTGGTGTTGATGGCCGGAGGGGGATGGTGGTGGTCCGGGCAATCCTCGTCATCCGACCGCATTGCTGAGCCCGTTCCGGCGACCGTCGTTCCGGCAGCGGAGGAGTTGCCATCGGCGCTGTCGGTGCTGAAAGCTCAGGTACGCGCTGCGCTGGCGGCAAATGATCTGGATGTGGCGGAGCGTCACTTGAAAGAAGCTTATGCACTGGAGGGGGCGGATGCTGAGCTCTTGCCGCTGCAAATGGCATTGGATGTGGCGCGACAGGCGGCGGTTGAGCGCGTGGCGCGTGAGCGGCGCCAAAGTGTTCGCAGTGAGCAGAGGGAGGTGCCAGTGGCGCCGTCAAGTGATCCTCTGCGCCGACTCAAGGTTCGCGGTATGTTGGGCAGTGCTCAGCAGGCGCTGGAAGATGGTGATGTGCAGACGGCAATCGCCCGCTACCAGCAGTTACTGCAGCTAGAGCCTGGTAACAGCGAGGCAAAAGCAGGCTTGCGTCAGGCACAGGCGCGCTGAAGAGCGGTCTATTGTCCCTGTTGCAATCGCCTGTAGCTTGAGGCACCCCATAAAAAATGCCGCCCCAAGGGCGGCATTTTTTATGGGTGCAGAGTTACTGTACCAGGACGGCGTATTGCTCCAGTTGCCGGCGCAATGTCGTGGTGTCCTGATTTTTTTGTGTTGCCATCGCCAGTGCGAAAGCCGCATTTTCCGCTGCCATGGCATAGTCATTTTCATCGGCATAACGCTGTGCGGTTTGTGCATAACGCGCTTCCGGATTTTGCAGCTCCTTCACCAACTGGTCACCGATGGTGACGGAAATCTTTTCCGTAAGTTGCTGCAGGATTTCCGAGTCTGCTGGCAGGGTGGCGAGCTTGAATGGCATTCGGAACTGGCCAAGCTCAATGCCTTCATTGCCCTCGTCGGTATGCTCGATCTTGGCGGTATCAGATCCTGTGGCAATCACCTTGCCCGTACGCGCTTCGACCAGACGGAAAGAGGCGGAAATGATGCCGACCTTACGCATGATTTGCAGGTTGATGGTCACATCCTCACGTTTTTCCTGTGTGGATGTGCGGGCCGGCTCTGGGGTCTTGCCGCGCTGTGCGTCGGGCAACGCCGCCCACTGCTCATGGGCCGGGTTGCTGGCGGTGATGGTGTCGGTCACGACACGCATGGTTTTCTTGCTGCGATTCTCGGTGGTGTCGACGCGTGACTCGAGAATTTTGCCTTGGATCAGGTAGTCCGCTGAGGCCAGATCTCCCTGAATGGCGGAGCCAAGCTCCTTTTCCCGCAAGATGGCCTGGAACTGGTCGCGCTCAATAATGCGGATATCGCCGGGAATTTTTTCGAACAGGTGCTGCGTCACTTTCGAGGCCACAGCGCCGCCGAATTCGGTATTGCCATTACCATCGGTGAAGGCCGCAGTGCTGACTTTCTTGGTGGCCTTGTTCAAGACTTGTTCTTGCGTGGTGCGCAGATTGCCGCGCAAGCCGGGGAAGTCGGGATCGAGACTTTCGATCACCTTGAGGTAGCCGAAGGCAAGGCCGGCATTGCCCGCTTTTTGGGCGGCAAGGTGGCGCTCATTCACTGCTTTGACGAAAGCCGCTTCCTGCACCGGACGCATGGCACCACCACCGGTCTTGAGGCGGATATCGCGTGCCTGTCCGAGCAATTTGTGAGCGGCGGCCAGTTTGTTCTCGGCCAGTGCCGATCCCGCCTGGGCGAGAAAGTACTCTGCCATGTCGGCCGTGGACTTGTTCAGTCGCTTGAGCACCTCAGGGAATTGTGGGGTTTGTGCCAGGCCCATGAACTGGGTGTAGGCGTCATCCAGTCGGCCATCAGACAGCGAGTCCCAGAATTTCTTTTCAAACAGACGGGCGTCGGCCTGGATGATCTGGTTGCCCAATACCTTGTCTTCAGGCGCGGCTTGCTGGAGGGCAGTCAGCGCCTGTTTGGCCTCGCCGTATTGCTCGTTCTTGAGGGCGGCTTCAGCTTTTTGACGCAGCATGGCGAGCGTTTCGATGCGCTCACGGCTGTAGCGTTCGTCGCCGGTCAGCTTGGCAAGGTCGTCCAGCACGCTCAAGCGTTGGCCCATTTCGGTTTCGGTGAGCTTGGCGAGCTGATTCTGCTGCGCCGTCACACGCGCTTGGGTCTTGCCCATCAGCACGTTCA
>JAUXNL010000603.1 GCA_030684415.1 Moraxellaceae bacterium
TGAAAAAAGAATACCGTCTTTCCCGCTTCCCAAAAGCGTATTATCAAAAATCGCCACTACAGACCCTGGATTACCTTCATACTTGAAGGCGGTAATTGCATTATTGAGTTTCTTTTCAGGAATTTCTGGTGCGACGTGCACGTTTTTCTGGCTAATCGTCTTGGCACTCTTCCTCAGATACTCATTCACATTACTCATGCCAAATCCCTGTTTGTTATTGGTTTTTCCAGCTTGTCTTTATATAAAAAAAAAACACTTCCGCGCAACACGAATTACAGTAGGCAGCACTCTTGTCGCTAACAACCGCCAAGTCCTCGACAAACAGGCCGCCTTTGCCGATGAGCGACAAAGCCCGAGGGCGAAAGGGATCAGCGCATTTCCTCAAGACCTCGCCAATCAATCGATCTGGCAGATCGATCCGCAGCTATAGACTCCGTATATCAATGCCCTCTTCGCTCGAACCCTCAACCCTTAGCACTACCGCGCGACAAAATATGCATAGCAACCACTAATCTCATCCCAATTTTTTTCAGATCCATAACATCTAACTGAGCCCCTCGCTCACTCAGCCCTCTGTCGAGTTTATGCCCTGGCACAGCCGCCCTCACCGGGGCGGCCCCTATGCCCGGATCTGGAGAATCTCAATGCATCTCACCTGCCCCTATTGCGGCTCCGACCGCATTTCCACCAAGGACATCGGTCGCAAGACCGGCGGCATTGTCGGCGGAGTCGCCGGCGCGGCCACTGGCTATACCGGAGCCGTAGCCGGCTCCACCCTGGGCCGCACCATCGGCATGGTGGGCGGTCCTGCCGGCATGGTTGTCGGGACGCTCGCTGGCGGACTCATTGGCGCCCTTGTCGGCAGTGCCGCCGGTGCGGCTACCGGTGCGGCGGTCGGCCAGTCGGCCAGTCGTTCGACGACCACATTCTCGACAACTACGTCTGCCTTGTTTGCGACCACAGCTTCAGCCTGCCGCCCGAAGACTGAGCGGCATACTCCTTGTCGTCCCTGACGACACCCTACCCCTCTTATCAGGAGCATCACCATGGCACATCAACTCGCCTCCATGGCCTTCGTCGGCGCCACCCCGTGGCACGGCCTCGGCAACCAGCTCACCACCCACCAGCCGCTCTCGGTCTGGGCCAAACAGGCCGGCATGGACTGGGACATCCGCGAGACCCCGGTCCGCTATGTCACCGAGTCCGCAGGCTCACTCGGCGCCATCATGTCGTTCGATGACAGCAAGGTGCTGTTCCGCTCGGACACGCATGCGCCACTCTCCGTGGTCAGCGCCCGTTACAAGGTCGTGCAGCCGCGCGAGATCCTGGAGTTCTACCGCGACCTCACCGAAGTCTCGGGCTTCGAGCTGGAGACGGCCGGCGTGCTCAAGGGCGGTCGCAAGTTCTGGGCACTCGCCCACACCGGCCAGTCCGGCACGCTCAAGGGCCGGGATGTCAGCCGCGGCTATGTGCTGCTGGCCACCGGCTGCGACGGCACGCTGGCCACCACGGCGCAGTTCACCAACATCCGCGTGGTCTGCAACAACACGCTGGCCATTGCCCTCGGCAACGGGCACGGCGCGGTGAAGGTGCCGCACAGCACCACCTTCGACCCCAAGGCGGTGAAGCAGCAGCTCGGCATCTCCGTGTCGGTCTGGGATGACTTCATGACCCGCATGAAGGCGCTCAGCGAACGCAAGATGAAGCACTCGGAAGTGCAGCGTTACTTCCTGAACGTGTTCACCGAGTTCTCGCCGAAGGGACCGGGCGTCACCAGCGACCGGGCCATGGCCAAGGCGCTCTCGCTGTTCGAGGGCGCCGGCCGTGGGGCGGAGTTGCCGTCGGCCAAGGGCACGGCCTACGGCATGCTGAATGCCGTGTCCGAGTTCGTGGACCACGAGCGCCGCGCCCGCAGCACAGACCACCGGCTGGACTCGGCCTGGTTCGGCCAGGGCGCGACGATCAAGCAGAAGGCGCTGGAACAGGCCCTCGCGCTGGTATGAGGAGGGCATCATGCCAATCGATCCTGAGAGCCCGGAGGGCGCGCTGCTCAAGCGCAACCTCTCGGCGCTGATCCGCGCCCTTGCCGCGCTCCCTGTGTCTTACGTCGCGGTCCGTTTCGACGGCGCGAAAGGCCGGTGCCGGACAAGCACTATCGAGACGAGCCCCGTCTTCGCCGCTGATCTGTTGCACACGACTCGCGTCGTGCTGGAACGGCTCTCGGTGGATGCAGGACTGGCACCCGTTGCCACGCAACCCGAGGAGACCGCGCTTGGCGAGGGCCTGAGGCGCTTCACGCTGCACTGGGCCAGTCTGGCGCTGGGCCATTGGCAGCGTGGCGACGGCGGTCACGGCGTCATGCGGCTCAACGTCCGCACACGACAGGTCACGCTCGACTTCGATGCCATCCACATCGAATCGCTCCACCTCACGCTGGAGGGCTGAGCCCCACACTCCCCGACCGCGTCTGTCTCAGCCGTTCCGACACTCCACCTGATGCCCGCCTGTTGGCGGGCTTTTTGTTTGCTCCGAGGAGACCACCATGATGAGTGCTGCACCGAAAGAAACCCCCGGCCTTCCGCTGCCTGCTGCCGTGGCAGCCGTCTGGGGCGCATTTGTTTACGAAGGCCTTTTGGCGCATATCCCCGACCAGAAGCGCACCCAAGCCATTCTGGATACCTGGGGTCAGGGCTGCGTCGAGCTCGTGATTGCCGCCACCTTGCACCTGCCGGTACTCTGGCTGCAGATCTCGCAAAAATGGGAGACCTCAGACACCAGTTTTCCCGGTGTGTTCGAGTACGAAGTCGTCTCACCGCTCGGGTGTTACCTGGCGGACTACCTACTGACGCATGACGGCGATCTGCCCCCTACCGATGAAGTCGCAGCGGAAATAACCCGGCTGATCGACGCATTCTTTGGCGAGGCGCCACTTGCCGCCACTCCCCTGAGCAAGGCGAGCTGATCAGCCACTCTTTCACCTCAACCACACCGACATAAGCGCCCGACAGGAAAACCTGCCGGGCGCTTTTGTTTGGTGACTGTTCAGGAAATCCTCAATGTCATCATCTGCTATCTACGTCAGCGAAGTGCCGGTGCTGAGCACAGCACATGTCTGCGCAACCACCATGGATCTTCTGCTATCCGGCCCGACCGAAACGCCTTTCGGCATGGTCTGCACTTACCCAGAAGGCTGTTTCATCTTATTTGTTGCAGAAGACACCATGCCAACCGAAACCCCAGCCGACCTCGCCGACTTGCATCGATGGTTGCAAAAGCAGCCCTATCACTGGTGTCGCCTTGATGCGGATGGCGACATCGTGAATGGCCTGCCGGTTTACGACTGGTAATGGCGCAGCGCCATCCGCTCTTCCGCCACAGTGATTTTTCCAGATTTTCAATTCCGTACAACTCCATTGATTGCCTCTGGACGAGGCCGGAGCCCTTTATGCATAAAATTTCATCACTGGCAACGACTGCACTGCACCACAACCGTGATGCGTTGTTGAATGCGCTTCGCGCACTCCATGTCACCAGCGCCATCATCGACTATGAAGGCATGGGGGACTCAGGCGACATCAGCACAGTGGCCGTCACGCCCAGCGACTGCGAGCACCAGTTGCAAACCGAAAAAATCGCCTGGCAGGTCGTCACCCGTCAATGCAACGACGGCGCATGGGAGTCCGACATCAGCACTCGCTCCCTGTCCGTCATGCAAGCGCTACACGAATTTACCCTGCAATGGCTGGAACTTATCCATGGTGGATGGGAAAACAACGACGGCGCTCGAGGAACGTTGACCATCAACGCTCCGGACAACCAATTTCAGCTTGAACATGAAAGCTTCTACACCGAGAGCTGCCACCATGCCTACGAGATGTAGCTTAGATACCCTGTCCCTGCCTGTTCAGCCGATCCATGTGTCGCTGGGCATGTACGGACGAATGCCACATGACGAGGCCATTGCCGCGGCCCTGAAATACCCGCCCACACAAACGCTGCTCGGTCGTTTGTCCACCACTCACCTGCAACTGTGCCCGCAAAATAGCGGAAAAATTGATACCCAACTCGCCTCGACTCTTCGACATTCACATCCTGACATCGAGCTCCGGCTCCATGCGAATGTGCAAATAGAGGATCTGCCGCGCATCGTGGACCTGTGCAACTGGCCCGATGAGAAAATCTGGTTTTCAAACGTCGCCAGCTTGTCGTCAACACTCGATGCCACCGCCTACTCCGCTCATGCGGGTAAGCGGTCCTTCTGCAGTCTGCCGGAGGTGCTTTGCCATGCTCGGGAAATCGAGCAGATGTTTGGCATTCCTGTCGCGATAGAGGGCCACTACCCGACACCGCGTGATGTGTGGCTGATCAGCTCGTGGGCGGAATACCAACGGGTGCTGGAGTCCGGTGTGCACTTCGCACTGGATTTGTCCCACCTTCACATCCTCGCCACTTGCTCCGGCCGCATCGAATGGATACTTGTGAAAGAAATGTTGGCCAGCGAAAAATGCCTTGAAATCCATGTCAGCGCAAACGACGGGCACTCCGACCAACATCTCCCCCTGACCGAGCCCCCTTGGTGGATGCCGCTGCTGTCGGGTGCACACCCTGGCGCCATCGTGTTCTCCGAATCACGACAGCACCTCAGCAACCAAAGCTTTCCGCGCACAAGTCACTGCCGCGACCAAGGGCTCGCATGCAGCAGCCGCTGAAAAGCTCAACACCGTTAGGTCAGCGCTTGTTGACGTACGTGTTGGTTGTAGGCGTTTCGACCGGTACAGGGCGAGCAGCGCTACGCCGTCGAACGCCCTCCCTCTCTTCCGATTTTTGACCAACTTTTCGCAGTGCACCGGACATACATCCTCCGTCGATGCCATCTGCCCTTAGGAGTCTTTGCCATGCAATCAAAACCCCGAAAATCATCCACAACAGCCGCAGTTTCTCGCCAGCCGTTGCGACTCGTGTCCACCAAGGGCATGGACCGTGAGGATTGGTTACGCGTGCGCAAGAACGGCATCGGCAGCAGCGATGCCGCCTCCGCTGTCGGCCTCAATCCTTACCAGTCCATGCTGGAACTCTGGCTCATCAAGACCGGTCGCGATGCCGAGTTGCCCCAGATTGACCCGAACGACGACGGCCACCCGACCTACTGGGGCACGCT
>JAUXNL010000604.1 GCA_030684415.1 Moraxellaceae bacterium
TGTGCCGTGGACGTATCGCCTCGGCGCCGACTTCTTTGGTTCGGGCGAGTACCGCGCCATCGACAGCATGGCCCGCAAACTCGATGGCCTGTTGGAAGAGGGCGCTTACATACAGCGTGGTGAGAAGCAGCAGCCCATCGCCAACTTCCAGCTGGCGCTGGACTGGCTGTTGGCCGAGGCACGCCGAGGCACGGCCATCCAGCGCTACAAAGGTCTGGGTGAAATGAACCCCGAGCAGCTCTGGGAAACCACCATGGACCCTGAGGCGCGCCGTATGCTGAAGGTGAACGTGGAAGACGCCATCAAGGCCGACCAGATGTTTACCTGCCTCATGGGCGATGCCGTGGAGCCACGCCGCGAGTTCATCGAGACCAATGCCCTGTTGGTGGCCAATCTCGACGTCTGACAGACTCTTCCCTTTGTAGGGCGAGAAGGGAAGAAACGAGGCCATGCTTCGCGCCCTTATAGCGCCACCTGCCTACCGGCAAATAGCGGCCTGGGGGGGCCGCCTTGCAACCCGGCTCACCAGGAGGTGACGCCATGAAAACCGAGCAAGTCCAGCAACTGACTCAAAATTTTGAAGCCCACGCCCAGCAAGCGGAAACAGGTGTGGAGTACAGGCTGGCCCGCGACCTGCAAAGGCTCCTGGGCTATAGCGAGAGGCGGAATTTCAATAACACGGTGATTTCAAAGGCAGAAGTGGCCTGCGAAGTATCAGGCCATCCGTCCACCGACCATTTTGTTGATGTCAACAAAATGGTCGGTCTGGGCTCAGCCAGCCAGCGGGAGGACGATGACCGCATGCTTACCCGCGACTACAAGCTTTCAGCGAAAGCGACGCCGCACGAGCGACACCGCCACTAACTACCGATATCTTCCTGCCGGACCAATACATAAATCTGTCGTATCCCGGCGGGCAAATGCTCCGCCCAATGTGTGCAGCCACCGGCGGGGACCCGGATGGTGGCATGTGTCCGGTCGGGGTAGCTGTCAGTCAGCCTCATACCGCCCTTCCATGCACCCGCCCCGCCATCGCAAAACTCGGCACGGTAGTAGTGCTTGCCGTTGATCGTGCTGGGGGTAACGACCAGTCGGACAGTGAGACCCTGTGCCGACAAGTTCTGACTGACATCGCTGACTTGCCAGCCCGTGTTGCTGGTGAAGGTCAGTACCGTCGGTGCGACAGGACCTCTGGCCACCGATCCCGCTGCGGTGCTGCTGGTTTTGGGCTTGGGGTCCGCCGTTGCGGTGCTGCCGAAAGCGCTGCTGCCAGTCGCCACGTTTCCTGGTGGTGTTGCTGGGGCGGATGTTGGTGATTGAGCGCTGGTCGTGCCCTGTGCTGTTGCTGACCCGCCCAGCAGGGCTGACGAGCTACGGCTGGCGGCTGTAGTGGCCTGAGCTTGCTGATAGGCGCGGATTCCCTCCTCGCGCTGGCTCTGTGCACGAGACTCGTTCAGCGCAGCGGTCAGCTGCGCGCTGGCTTCAGCTCGGCGACGATCATAGTTTTGCTGCGCGATACGCTCTTCGCGATCACGCCGAGACTGCTCGGCACGAGCCTCCGCCGCCAATCGCTGCTCGCGTGCCCGGGCCTCGTGGTAATCGTTGAGAACCGCTTGATTGCGGGCACGGCTGGACTCCAGATCAGCACCAGCCCGATCGATGCTCTGCCTTACGTCAGCAAAAGCTCCCATGATGGCGGCGTGCCGCGAGGCGTCCGCCTCACGTCGGAGCCTGCGCTCCTCACGCTCTTCAGCGGCCCGCTCCGCTGCAATCCGTTCCGCCTCTGCACGACGACGCCGGTCTTCTTCCTCGCGGCGTATGCGCTGCTCTTCGGCCACCCGCTGCTTTTCTGCTTGGAGATTGCTGGTGGCGAGCGTGAACAAACGACTGTCGGCGCTGCTGTCTGCCAACTCTTTTATGTCTGCCAGCTGTTTTTCAGCGCAGCTAAAATCCCGGCGCAGTGTGCAGCTATTGGCTTTTTCAATGCCGTCGAGAAAGTCTTCACGGTCCATGCGTGCAAACGCATCGCGCATGGCATTCATTTTTGCAGGATCAGCCTGCGCAACGCTGCCGAGCAATGTCGCGAGCAAGACAATCATGACTTTCTTCATGGCTTCAGCGCGCATGACTCCAACCCCCCTTCTCTGGTTCACCTCGGCCTCAGCCTGGCGAGTAACGTTGTGCTAGCAGCCGGATGTTTTCGGCGGTGTCCTCGAGCTCGCGAATACGCAGCCTTAGCTCCGGGCGTAGCGGGAACGCATCATGGAAGCGCTTGATCACCGGCACTAGTGCCGGGCTGCCGGCGTCACACACCTGTTCATCCGGTGCCGACGCAATCGCGTCTTGAGGCACGCCGCTCGCAAGCGTCCCGGCCTTGTCACCGGTCTTGATAAAGCGCATACATCCTTGCACCAACCGGACTTCATCTTCCGTAAAGAAGCTGCCATTCGCGATCAGCTCTTGCAGGAGAGTGCCGTAATAGGTGGTCATTACGGCCAGCACCTCTCGGCGCAAGCGCCGTGCGACCCAAGCCTCCAGCACCAGACCTGCCTGTGCCGTATAGGCTGCGCCTGTCTTGTCATCACGCCTGCTCTGGGGCTCGTCTTCCGTCATTCCTGCCGACAAAGCGGGTAGCAGCAAGGCATCGCGGCGCGAAAGCGCAGAGCGAAGACGCCAATCCTCAGGCGTTTGTGGCGTGTCTTGCTGAGCCAATTGCGGATGGTCACGAAAGACATTCACGGCCACCTGATAATAGGCCTTGGCGCCGGGAAAGAAATATCCGCCCTTTTCAGCGGCCGTCAGATCCTCCAGCACCGCCCCCTCAAAGTGGGGCGACTGGCGGGCATCGGAAAAAAGACGGTCTGGCCGAAAACGCTCCCGCTCCAGAAAGGCGCGCGCGCCTGGTGCTACAACCGAATACACCGCTTGCAGTAGCCACTGCAGCTCTGTTGCACAGTTGCGGGTGAAGAAGCGGTATTCGTTCTGATACGACCAGTGCACCTGGGAAAGCGCGCGCACCATGAAGTCGCGGGCATCAGGTGACAGGCGCAGGGGCAGCGAATGCAGGGAGCGGAACTCGTCAATGCTGTACTCGCGATAGGCGCTGATAAAGTGGCGGGCATAAAGCTTGACGGGGTACCCGCCCGAGATGCCCTTCCACAGCGACAGGTCCAGCTCATCAATCCCGGCCATGAAGCTCAAGGAAAGATGATCGAAGACATCTTCCTCGCAGTCTGCATCTACGCGCTGCCTGTGTTCGCCGCACAAGACAAGCCGTAGTGCGACATGGCCAAAACGGCTGAGGCTTGCACCGCTGGCGCCCGCAAACACCAGATGCACGGCATGGACGCGCGCCGGGTCTATCCAGCGCAGCTCACGCCGGCCTTCATCGTCCGTCACCAGAAAAGGCAGATGCGCGGCACAGTGTGGGGGAGCGGCCGCGAACTGCCAGGCACGCTCCAACTGTCCGGCGGTCAGCGGATAGCGACAGCGATAGCTGGCATCGGTGAAATAGGCCGTGGCATGAGCGGCATAAATATCTGCGAACCCGGGCTTACCGGCGCCATCGCGTCGGCCATCGGGAAGCATGGCGTAGCTGCCGCGAAAAAATCGCCGGAGTTGCCGTTGTCGGGGCTTCAGCTCACCACAGGCATCGGTACAAAAGAGATTCAGTGCAGAGGCGCGGTGCCGGAAGAACGCGTGTAAGCGTAAAGCCGCGTCACCGGTTGTCTGGCCATCGGTGTCTTTGGCCAATGCCTGCTCTAAAGCCACTGGCCACGGTGGCGATGGTGCCGCCTTAGCCCCTGCAGGCGCCAAGAGGGCGAACAGCAGAAAGGCCGCCGCCGCTCGGCCACATGGCCATGCCAACCTCAACGTTACAGCTCGGCAGGCAGGCTTGCCTCGCGCTCCAGTCGGGCTCTGGTGGCGCGTGCCACCATGGCGTCCGGGTTAGCAAACACGGCTGGGTCGGTTGCGGCCAGCACAGACTTGCCTTCGGCCATGTCCGTGCTGGTGGAGAGCGGTAGCGCCATGGGCGCCCCCGTTGTTGCGACAATCGCCAAGCTCGAGCCGCCAGAGCAGGGGCCACTTTGGCATTTGCTACTCATCCCATCCAGCCATGTCTTTGTCATGCCCGGTTGCGCCTTGATGGCTGCGCGCCGTGCCGCCTCCTGTTCCGCCGCAATACGCGGGGCATCACGCTCCGCTTGCAGGCGTGCGGCCTCTTTTTCGGCGGCCACACGGGCGGCTTCCGTCGCTAGACGTTCATCCTCGAGCTTGCGGCCTTCGGGCGTGAACTGGATGTCACCCAGCGTCACGTTTTCGCGCTTCATGGCGCCTGCCGAAAGGAAAATTTCTTTTTCATACAACTGGTACTGCCCCCGGCCCAGATCCTTACGGACACTGAGCTGGATCTGTCCTTCAGGCACCGCCACATCAAGAGGACAATGCCCCTTCATCTGACCGTTGATGCGAACCTCCGCACCCTCGCTGCTGCCTTCGCAACGCAAGCGCAGATAAGCATCCGCCGCCATCACTTCCGACGCGCCGAACAGCGCGATCCCTGCTACCAGCATCATTTTGCTGTGCATGAAGGTTTTCTCCAAAAGCCGGTAACACCTGCCACATGTGGCGATGCGATGGATGCGCGGCAAAAGCCGTGCGCTGCGGGATTTATAACCCAAAGCCCCTCAAGGGGGCCAGTCAACGCAGGGGCGACGACGCTGTCCGCTGTCATGCCACGATCAAGGTAACAATGCTCCTGCGAGACAAAAACTCTCCTCGAGGCGGCAAAGTGTTCGCTGCCAGCAAGGGCGATTGAGAGCATGCCCATCTGCCCACAGAGTCTGTCCTTGAGGCCTTTACCAGGGAGCTGCCGACATCCCCTACACCAAGCCTGCAAGACGCATCAACCCGCTTTGCGAAACGTGAGGTTGATGCGCTGCGCACCCAGCACCGCATGGCTGCCAGTCTTCAGCGGCAGTACGCCGTGAAAGCGTAAGCGTGCGTCCCCACCCCACACCACCACATCGCCATGCGCGAGCGGAACGCGCAGCGTTCGGTCGCCTCGCACCAGTCCGCCAAACTGGAACACAGCCGGCAAGCCGAGTGACACCGACACAATCGGTTGCGAGAAATCACCTTCGTTCTTGTCCTGGTGCAGGCTCATACGGGCGCCCACCTCGTAGCGATTGATGAGGCAGGCATCCGGCACGAAATCAACAAAGCCGGTGGCGGTTGCGGCGCGCTGTGCCAACTGCAAAAAAACGGCGGGCATGGCGGGCCAGTGCTGCCCACTCACCGGGTCATGCGCGGCATAGCGGTAGCCTCGCTCATCCGAGACCCAGCCCAGTGAGCCGCAATTGGTGATGGCAACGGACATCGGTAAGCCACCGGGTGTTTGCATCCGACGTAAAGGGGCTTGAGTGATGACAGCATTGATGGCTGTGAGCAAGCTGGCGTCGTCGGCCAGCGCAAAGGCACGCAAGACCACGGCACCGTCGACAATAGGTTCGGTGCGCGGTTCTGGCGCGGCGTCCGCAAAAAGGTCAGCCGTCATGGCGAGGGTGTCTGCTGGAAACGTGGCGGCATTTTTTCACACCGGCAGGCTGCCGGCATTGCACAAGACGATGACACCACGTCATGCCGATGACGAAGACGTGGCAGCTTCAGCGGCCTCTCGCGCCAGCAACGCGCGTTTGCGCTCGACGCCCCAGCGATAGCCGGACAGCGCGCCATCCGTGCGTACGACACGATGACAAGGAATGGCCACGGCCAGTGCATTGGCCGCGCAGGCGCCGGCCACGGCACGAACGGCTTTGGGTGAGCCGATGCGCGCCGCGATATCGGCATAGCTTGCCGTGCTGCCGGGCGGAATGTCGCGAAGTGCCAGCCAGACGCGTTGCTGGAAGGCGGTGCCGCGAATGTCCAGCGGCAGGTTCAGGCCGCGCGCAGGTGTTTCTACCAGGCCCACCACCTCGGCCACCAATGCCTCAAAGCCATCATCACCGGCGACCAGCTCAGCCTTCGGGAAGCGGTCTTGCAGATCGTGCGCAAGAGCCTCGGCATCGTCACCCAGCAAAATGGCGCAAATGCCGCGCTCGCTTTGCGCGACCAGAATCGCGCCCAGCGAACACTCGCCAATGGCAAAGCGGATAACCGCGCCCACGCCACCATCGCGGTAGGCGCCCGGCGTCATGCCCAGCAGGGCATCTCGTTGTTCGTAAACACGGCTGCCCGAGCCATAGCCGGCCTCGATAATCGCGTCGGTCACCGACGCCTGTTCACGCAGCGCCGAGCGCAGCCGGCCGGCGCGTTGCGCCGCGGCATAGTCGCGTGGCGAGAGACCGGTCTCGCGCTTGAACACGCGCTGGAAGTGCCAGGGGCTCATGCCCGCCTCCTCTGCCAGTTGTGCCAGCGAAGGTGCCGGCTCACGCGCCTCGATCTGCCGGCAGGCATGGGCGACGGCGCTGGCATGGCGTGCGGCCAGACGGCGGGTGGTGTCGGCCTGCATGTCGTTGCCGGTATCAGAAGCATCATCGCGCATGGGCAAACCCGGAAAATGGGACGAAGTGGCCGCCATCGTAATGAACACCGGCAAAGGCCGCACTCCGGAACTTGCGATGATTAGCGGTAGGAGAACACAAGCGAGCAGTATTGTTGATAGTAAAGGCTTACCTACTTGCCTGGGCTGATGGGCTCTCTTCGATGCCCGCTTTCATCCGCACTGGGCATTATCCATAGGGCATCATGAGTGGAGGCGAATAAAGCCAAATTCATCTATTCATAATTTCCGTAAATATTTATCTAACTACATGAATTATTTGATTTAACTGCTACTTTAGTCTATTCATTACTTATTCATAATTACACCAGAGCCTGCCATGGCACGCCCTTCCCTTTCAACTCCCGGCGAGTTGCTGTCTGCGTTGGCTGGCGGCAGCTGCTCGCGCGCCGAGTTACAGGCCCGGCTGGGGGGCATCAGTCAGCCGACCGTGTCCCGTTTGGTCCGGGCAGCCGGTGAGCGGGTGCGTGTGTTGGGGCGTGGTGCTGATACACGGTACGGGGCGACCCGTAGTTTGCCGCGACTGGGCTCACACATTCCGCTGTACCGGGTGGATCAGCAGGGCGACATCCATGTGCTCGGTGCGCTTTACCCTCTGGCCGGAGGCGAGTGCTGGTGTGAGTTCAATGAGCGGGCCGGCGTGCTGCATCCGGGCCTGCCACATTTTCTGCAGGACATGCGCCCGCAGGGCTTCATGGGCCGTGCATTTGCCAGTCGCTATGCAACGATGTTGGGTGTGCCACCCCGCTTGGTCGATTGGGATGACGATGTCCACCTGCTGGTGATGGCGCTGTTTGGTGACGATCTCTCCGGCAATCTGGTGGTGGGCGATGAGTCATTGCGGCGACTGTACGCCGGCCGCAGTGCGCCGGTTTCAATCCCGACCGCCGATCGAACACATGACTACGCTCGTAAGGCCGAGGCCAGCTTGTTGACGGAGCCCGGCTCCAGCGCGGGCGGTGAGCAGCCCAAGTTCACGCATGCATGGCAAGACGGCAGTGGCATCCATCATGTCCTGGTGAAGTTTTCACCAGCGGGGGATGCACCGGCAGCTTTGCGCTGGCGTGACTTGCTGCGTGCAGAGCATCTGGCGCTGGAGCTCCTGCGTGAGAATGGGATTGCAGCGGCAGCAACGGTTTGCATCGAAACGGGCGGACGCGTTTATCTGGAAAGCGAACGCTTTGATCGCGTTGGCGCAACAGGCCGACGGGGCCTGTTGTCACTGGAGGCCGTCAGCCTGCACCGGCATGGGCGGTTGGGCTCTTGGTCAGATGCAGCGGGCCGGTTGCTGGCAGACCACCTGATCACGGAAGTAGAGGCTCGCACGATCCGGTTGCTGGATTTGTTTGGCGCGCTGATTGCCAACACGGATCGGCACTTCGGCAATCTCTCGCTGTTCATTGATGATTTCCGCTATGCGCTAGCGCCCGCCTACGACATGTTGCCCATGTTGTATCGCCCAGTGGACGGCGGCGAACTACCGGCGCGCGAGTTCACCCCACCGATGCCGACGGCGGCCAATGCCGACGTTTGGCATTCAGCACTGGCGATGGCGACAGCCTACTGGCAGCGCTTGTCCACACAGCCCGGTGTGTCGCCGGGCTTTCAGCAGTTAGCGGGCCGTAATGCCGATAGCCTGGCCCGGCTCGCGGCTCTCCAACCACCGCGCCGATAGCGGCCCGGCAGCGCTGGCATGGCTTGGCCTGCTGGGCGAAGATGTCGGGCTTTTATCCACGTGCTCAACGTGGTGAGCCATTGCTGATTCGTAATATGTGTGGCTGATTCATTCTTGTTTGCGGAGTTGTCATGTCGTATTTGCCAGCGATTGAAGCGCGGCTCATGGAAATGCCGAGCGTCATCATTGAGCGCGGCCGCCAGTACTGGAACAAGCGGCGGTTGCTCGGCATTGACGCGGTGCCTACGCGCAAGGGTTCGGCATGGCAGGCAAACGTGCAGGGCAGTGAAAGACAGCCTTATGAGGTGTATCTCCATTTTGACGACAAGGATCAGCTGCGCCAAAGCCATTGCTCCTGCCCCATGGGTGGCGACTGCAAGCACGAAGTTGTTGCGCTGCTGGCACTGATGCTGCTCGAAAAAGACGGCAACGATAACGATGCGCCGTCAGCGCCAGTGACAGCCGCGCCAGGAACGCCGCCCGTGTTGCCGTACGAGCTGATGCAAGCGCGTGAGTGGCTGGACTCGGCGGGCGCTTTGTCCGCCAAGCAGCGCACCGGCAAAGAAGACAGTCTTGTTTATGTGCTGGAACGGAATCCACGCAAGCCATCGGTGCTCACGATGCAGGTGTTTCGCGCACAGCAACGCCCCGACGGTACGTACCACAAACCCAAACCATGGAGGGGGCTTGAGCAGGCCAGCATTTATTCGCCGCCCTCGTTTGTTGCGCCTGTCGACATCCCGTTCATTCAGGCCGCCCAGCGTTGGCGCATCGAGCGTAACCAGTGGCAGTTGAGAGCAGATGACATCACGCTTGAGGGCACTATGGGCCATACCGTGCTGATGGCGGCCATGGCCACCGGCCGCTGCCATTGGCAGGATCTCGCCAATCCGCCACTCGGCCTTGGCAGCAGACAAAGCAGTCACTTCGACTGGATCGAGCACGACGGTTTACTCGGCATTACCTTGCCCGATTGTCCGCCCCCGATGATCCCGGTCGCTACCCAGCCTCCGCTCGTGCTCGACCCCGACCAGCACACATTGTCGCCGCTTGATACCGGTGTGCCCGATATGCTCGCCATGCAGTTGCTGAACATGCCGGCTCTGCGTACCCGCGTGTGGGTGGAGTTGTGGCCGCAATTGCGTACCGTGTGCGAAATGGCAGGCCTTGCCATGCCAACCGTGGGCAACGCGCCGCGTGAAATCATCGGCTGCCTGCCACTGCCCTATCTGCATTTCACGATGTGGCACGGTACGGTTGATCGCAAGCGCGTGAGCTGGCCCATCGCGCAACTGCGCGCTGACTACGAAGGGTTTCAGTGCCGCCCGCAGCAACCCGGCCGACAGTTGAACGTCACTGATGACGATGGCCAGGTATTGCTGATCGAGCGCGACATGGCCGCCGAACATCGCTGGGTAGAGGAGCTACGCCCGCTGCAAACCCTGCATCTACTGTTGGGCTGGCAGGCACCCGAGGGCGAATCACGCTTCGACATGGCCTTGCGAGACCCCGCCGATTGGCCACGTTTTTTCCACAACCGCCTACCCACGCTGTTGAACGAAGGCTGGCAGATCAGCTATGCCGACGATTTTCCCTTCCGCATGGAAGACGTGGGCGACAGTGGCTGGTATGGCTCACTGGAAGAAGGCAGCGGCAATGCCTGGTTTGCATTGGAAATGGGCATCGAGGTTGACGGTGAACGCATCAGTCTTGTGCCCTTGCTGGTGCAAGCACTGGAGCACATGAACCCGCGCCAGCGTGAAGCCATGCTGCAAATTGATGACGACAAGCTCGATATGCATCTGATGCACGGCAATCGGCTATTGCGTGTCCCGGTGGGGCGCATGCGGCCACTGCTGCAAGTACTGGTGGATATTTTTGATCGTGAAACACAGCGCCCCGCACTAACGGCAGATGGCGCACTCAAACTTCCGCGGATGGATGCGGCGCGGTTGGCGGTTCACTCCGATGTCCCTTGGAAGGGCGGACAAAAACTGCTGGAGCTCGGCAAGCAGCTTGAAGGATTTGCCGGACTGGAAACCGTTTCCCCGCCCGCGACCCTGAAAGCCGAGCTGCGCCCTTACCAGCAAACCGGCCTCGACTGGCTACAGTTTTTGCGTCGCCACGAATTAGGCGGTGTGCTCGCGGACGACATGGGCCTGGGTAAAACCGTGCAGGCACTGGCGCATCTCACGGTTGAAAAGAATCGTCGCAGGCTGCGCAAGCCTGCACTGATTGTCTGCCCCAAAAGTCTGCTGCCCAACTGGCGTAACGAAGCGGCGCGCTTTGCCCCCGGCCTGCGCGTGCTGTGCATCAGTGGCCTGCGCCGCGAGGCACTGCTCGAGCAAATTCCGGATCACGATCTGGTGATTACCACCTACCCCCTGCTCGCCCGTGATGTCAGTGTCATGAGTGAGCACGAATTCTCAGTATGTATCTGCGACGAAGCCCAGCAGCTCAAGAATCACAAAACCAAAACCGCGATCGCCGTGCGGGCACTGAACGCAGAGCAGCGCCTCGCCCTTACCGGGACGCCCATGGAAAATCATCTGGGCGAGTTGTGGAGTTTGTTCGACTGGTTGCAGCCCGGGCTGCTGGGCAGCGAAGCAGATTTCCGCCGGCTTTACCGCAACCCGGTGGAAAAGCATGGCGATGTCACCATGGCGCAGCGCCTGGCCCGGCGGGTAAAGCCCTTCTTGCTGCGGCGTACAAAACAGGAAGTGGCCACCGAGCTGCCGCCCAAGACCGAAATACGGCAGGCAGTAGAAATCACTGGTGCTCAGCGCGATTTGTATGAAACCGTGCGCGTCACCATGGACAAGAAAGTGCGCGAAGCCATCGCCAAAAAAGGCCTCGCACGGTCGAGTATCGAAGTACTCGAAGCCCTGCTCAAGCTGCGGCAAGTGTGTTGCGATCCGCGTTTGCTGAACGAGTCTGCCGAATCTGCCAAACTGGAAATGCTGTTGGACATGCTGCCGGAAATGATTGAAGACGGCAGGCGTATTTTGCTGT
>JAUXNL010000605.1 GCA_030684415.1 Moraxellaceae bacterium
ACAGGCAGCTTCTGGGAAGGGGTGGACGTGCGTGGCGAGGCGCTGTCGTGCGTGATTATCGACAAGCTGCCCTTTGCCTCACCCGGTGAGCCGGTGGTGGCCGCCCGTATTGATGCGATGAAAGCGCGCGGCCGCAATCCCTTCATGAGTTACCAGTTGCCGGCGGCCATCATCGCGATGAAGCAGGGTGCCGGACGCCTCATTCGCGACGAGACCGATACCGGCGTGCTCATGGTTTGTGATCCGCGGCTAGTGGGCCGACCTTACGGTCAGCTCTTTTTGCAAAGTCTGCCACCCATGCGCCGCACACGTTCGCTGCACGAGGTGCGTGATTTTTTTACCTTTACCGACAGCCTGCGGAATCCTGAATGAAACTGCTTGCCCTCGAAACCTCCACAGAAGCCTGCTCGGCAGCCCTGTACCTGGAAGGGAAAATGATTTCCCGTTTTCGTCATGCGCCACGGCTGCAAACGGATTTGCTGTTGCCGATGGTGGAGGAGTTGTTGGCAGAGTCCGGCATGACACTGGCCGACATGGACGCACTGGCCTATAGCCGTGGTCCCGGCGCTTTCACCGGGGTACGTATTGCCGCCGCCGCCGTGCAGGCCATGGCATTTGCCCGCGATTTGCCGGTACTGGCGGTGTCCAGTCTGCAGACGCTGGCGCAGGGTGCGTACCGTCAGCATGGTGCGCACCGGGTGCTGGCGGTTTTTGATGCGCGCATGAACGAGGTTTATATCGGCGCTTATGCGTGGCGGGATGGTTTGATGCAGCCGCTCGGCAATGAGCATCTGTGTGCGCCAACGGCGTTGCCGGCAGAGTTGTTGTGTGAACCGGCTGCGTTTTTCGCCGCGGGTAACGGTGTGGCAGTGCATGAAGCCGCATTGCGTGCGCAGTGCACATTGTCGGGTGTTGCACCGGACTTTTTTCCGGCTGCCGAAGATGTGGTTCCACTGGCACTGGCACTGCATGCACAAGGTGGCGCCTGTGCGCCTGAGTTGGCCTTGCCGGTTTATCTGCGCGATGAAGTCTGGAAGAAACTGCCCGGCCGATAGCCTTGCGCGGCACAGGGCAGCAGTGCAGGCGGCGGCCATCACCGGGAAAGTGTTTTTGACGCTCTGTGACAGGATGAGCAAACAGGATATGAGGAATGGCTGAGATCAATTGGGATTTTCCGTCGCCGCATTTGCTGCCCGTGCGTGTCGAAAAAAGCCATATCGACATCATGCAGCACACCAATAATGTGGTGTACCTGCAATGGCTGGAGGCCGCTGCCTGGGATCACTCCCGGCATCTGGGGCTCGATGAAGCGGCGTACCAGCGTCTGGGGCATGGCATGGTGGCGCGCCGGCATGAACTGGATTACCTGTTACCGACGTTTCTGGGTGACGACATCCTGCTGGCCACCTGGATTATGGCCAGCGACCGGTTATCGATACGACGCGCGTACCAGTTCGTACGGCCTGCCGATGGCCAGACGGTATTCCGTGGTCGCACGCAGTGGGTGTGTGTGGACATCAAAGAAGGGCGGGTGCGGCGCATGCCGGCCGAATTCCAGGCGGCCTATGCGTCGCCGCTGCAAATCAAGGAGTAAGCGTGGATTATCTGCTGCTGTTTCAAGCCTTTGTCATGGGCATTATTGAAGGCCTGACCGAATTCTTGCCGATTTCCAGTACCGGGCACCTGATCATCACGGCTGAGCTGATGGACTTCTGGACACCGGAGAAGCGGGCCGTCTTTGAAGTCGCCATTCAGCTCGGCGCCATTCTCGCAGTCTGTTTTGACTACCGCAGCAAGCTGACCGACGTGACGCGCGGTATATTCCATCGGGATGTTGCCTCATGGCGCTTTGCCATCAACGTGCTGGTGGCGTTTCTGCCGGCGGCGGTCATCGGTTTCTTTGCCATCGGCTTCATCAAGTCGCATCTGTTTTCACCTTTGGTCGTGGCGACAGCACTGGTGATTGGCGGCTTCCTGATTCTGTATGCCGAGCGGCGCACGCATGTCATCAAGGTGCAGGAAGTGGATGACCTGCGGTGGCAAGATGCACTCAAAATCGGTTTTGCCCAGTGTGTTGCCATGGTGCCTGGCACGTCCCGCTCCGGTGCCACCATCATCGGCGGTTTGTTCTTTGGTTTGTCGCGCAAGGCCGCTGCCGAGTTCTCGTTTTTCCTGGCCATTCCGACCATGGTGGGGGCCACCGTCTATTCGGTTTACAAATATCGCGAGCGCTTCGAGTTGGCAGACTTTCCGGTCTTTGCCGTTGGTTTTGTCAGCGCTTTTTTAGTGGCAGCCTGGGTGGTCAAGGCGCTGGTGCGCTATGTCTCGAACCATGACTTCACGGTGTTTGCCTGGTACCGGATTGTTTTCGGTGCACTCATCCTGCTGACGTCGTATAGCGGTCTTGTGGACTGGTCGGGACACTGATGTCCTTGCATTTGCTGGTCAGCAATGCCCGTGTGGCAGAGGCGACTGCCTTGTCACTGCGGGTGGGTTTGCCCCTTGAGTTTTATGCGGAAGGCTTGTTGCGAGAGCATGTGGCTGCCTTGCCGCCTGCTGCCGTTGCGCTGGTGCTGGAGTCTTCAGGCCTTGGGCTTTATGCGCAGGAAATGCCAGCGGCGGGTGCGGTGCGGGTAGAGGCCGATGCGGGCCCGCTGGGGTTCCGGCTGGCGCAGGAGCGCGTACGGCACGAGCAAATCGTCAAAGCTTGTGGACTGCAAAAGCAGCCGGGATTACGCATTTTCGATGCAACGGCGGGCTTGCTGCGTGATGCGGCGGTATTGGCGGCCGCGGGTGCCGAGGTCACGGTGGCGGAGCGCTCGAAGGTGATTGCGGCGCTGATCGAGGATGGGCTGCGGCGGGCGCCAGCCGACAGCTTGCTGGCCCGTCTGTGCTTTCGCGCCGGCGACTCACTGCAGTTGATGCGCGAGTGGCCGGATGCGCAAGCAAGCCCCGATGTTGTCTGCCTCGACCCCATGTTTCCGCACCGCGAAAAGTCTGCGTTGGTCAAAAAGGAAATGCGCGTGTTTCGCGAAGTGGTGGGTGAGGACACGGATGCCGATGCGTTGCTGGCACCTGCACTCGCGCTGGCGCGCCGGCGCGTCGTGGTCAAGCGGCCACGGCTGGCGCCGTGTCTGGCGGACCGGCCGCCGACGTTTGTAGTGGAGGGGCGTGCCGGCCGCTTCGATGTTTATCAGACTGGCTGATTGCCCGCCTGGCGGCGCTGCCGGAAGCGGCGGATTTTCCACCACACAGTAACGGCCACCAAGATCAGCACGCTGAAGAACAGGATGTTGAACAGCGGCAAGGGTGTCTCGGCGGTGTCGGTTGCCCATAGGTTCACAGCATTCGGAAACATCGAAAACATCGGCAAGCGCCAACCGTAATAGCGGACGACTACCATCTGAGATTCTTTCAGTGCCAGCAACTGGGCACG
>JAUXNL010000606.1 GCA_030684415.1 Moraxellaceae bacterium
GGTCGGACTGGAGAGACGGCCATCGCGGCCCACCATCACAAGCTGCTCACCTCTCGCCTGTGCCTCACTGCCAATCGCCCGACCGATTGCTCGCACAATGACCTCGTCCAGGCCATCACCTACAACTCCGCGAATATCATAGGCACGGAAAATTTCAGCACGCACTTCCTGACCCACATCTGACCCCTTCTTTGTAATCGGCTTTACCACCTTCGGCGCAGGCGCGGTACCGAGCAAGTCAGGCGACTCTTCTCGGAAAGAAATCTCACCCAGCTCGTCGGCTGGCGCATCATTTTTTGACATCGGCCTGTTTGCCTTGACTTCCGTCCAGTAATGATCCAGACGAGACATCAATGTCGAGAAAACACCAAAATGCATCATCGGGCGCTGCCGATTGCCGTATTTCAGGAGGTTTTCACTGAAAACCGCCAAGGCCTCAGCATCCTCTTTTATTTGCCGCTGCAACGACATGAGCAACCAGAACAAAAGCAGGCCCGACAATACTGCCGCCAGCACCAACAACCCCGCTGCAACCGACACCATGGTTTCATTGCGCCCGAGACTGGTGACGGGCGCGAATCCGAACTCCCAGCCAGGGTTGCGCGTAGGAACAACACGCATCTGGTCAACAACCAGATTTTCACCCACCTTCAGAATCACAGCGCGCTCACTGCCATTGCGCTGAACCAACTCCAGACGCCCCGCCTCAGGCGCAAATCCACTCAGTGAAATTGCGAGAGGACTGAACGGCATACTCAACAAGAGAACCCCGGCTATGTCTCCTTCTGGCACGCGTACCGCTCGAGCAAAGGCCACCACCTGATGATTCTCATAAAAACTTATCTCAGGCGACACACTCTGGCCTGAGGCTACTCGTAGCACCATATCCTGATGCGCATAACTGATGCCGTTTGGCACAGCAGGGTCGAGCGCTGCCGTTACGATGCGAGCATACGATGCGCCGGGATAACGGGCCGTCAGCACCCCATCCCCACCCGGCATATTCAGAATTTGCAGCAACTCCGCATCGGTCATTGTTGCAATGACCAACTCATTGGTGCGCAGATACGCATCCAGTGATGCCAAGTGATGACGTCGATAAAGATCTGACACACTCTCATGCTGGCGCTGATTTTCATTCGTCAGGAAGTAAAAAAGCCCACCCGCCAACAGGGCAATCACCAGAAAGTTGACCACCACACCGATCATTCCGGAGTGCAGAACCGTCGCCTCTCTCTTTGCCTTCGCCGGTTTTTCCGCTACCGGCTTGTCCTCTTGAGTCTCGGCGGTCTTCTTTTCTTTTCTGGCCATGCAATCCCCCCAAAAAAAACAGTCAGCGGCACGCTTATGACGCACGCTCTATTTATTGCAACCCGATGCTTGCCGATAATTCAGTGCCGCCCCGATGAACCGAAGCCGCCCTCACCGCGTGCCGTCGCCTCAAAATCATCCACCTGCGTGAATTCTGCCTGCACAACTGGCACCAACACATATTGCGCAATCCGCTCACCAGGCTGAACCGTGAACGTCTCATGCCCCCGATTCCAGCAAGACACCATCAGCTCGCCCTGATAGTCCGAGTCAATCAGCCCCACCAGATTGCCGAGCACCACACCATGCTTGTGCCCCAGCCCGGACCTTGGCAATACCAGCCCCGCAAACCCGGGATCTCCTATATAAATGGCCATCCCGGTCCGAATCAGCTCAGTCTGACCTGGCTCGAGCACGAGTGGCTCCGCCAGACAGGCGCGCAAATCCAGACCCGCCGAACCTGCCGTGGCATACGCCGGCAATGGAAATACCGTTCCGATACGCTCATCCAGTATCTTGACCTGCACAGCCGCCTTCATTTATCGACTCGTCCTTCCATTACATCCTGCAAGCGGTCTGCCATAAGGCCCACCAGCTCACGTGCGATTTGTGTTTTCGATGCCTTATCAAGTACGCAGTGACCCTCAGGCCATATCACCGTCAATGCATTGTCGTCACTTTGAAAGCCGATATCTGCCCGCGCCACATCATTGCAGGCAATCATGTCGAGCTTCTTGCGCAGCAGTTTCTCGCGCGCATGCGCGACCACGTTTTCTGTCTCGGCAGCAAAGCCGACTACCAGCGGCTTTTCGGGGAGCGCCGCAACCGCCGCCACGATGTCCGGATTTTTTACCAGCTCGAACTGAATGACGTCGGCCGTTTTTTTGATTTTCTGCTCAGCGACAGTTGCCGGTCGGTAGTCTGCAACCGCTGCCGTCGCCACAAACACATCAGCGCCCGCGGCCGCCTGGAGTGATGCTGCCAGCATGCTGTCGGCACTGATCACATCGATGCGCTGCAGCCTTGGCGGGGTCGGCAAAGCCACCGGCCCCGCAATCAATGTCACCTGCGCACCAGCTTCGACACAGGCCAGCGCAATCGCAAAACCCATTTTGCCGGAACTGTGATTGCTGAGATAGCGTACGGGATCAAGCGCCTCTCGCGTCGGACCCGCCGTAATGACGACACGACGCCCCGTCAGCCTTCCTGTTTCAAACTGCTCGGCACAACATTCGACCAGCGCCAGCGCCTCCAGCATGCGCCCCTCACCCACATCACCGCAGGCCTGACTCCCGCTAGCAGGACCGAATACCGCCACACCGCGAGCACGTAAAAGCGCCAGATTGTCCTGCGTGACGTCGGCCGCCCACATCTGCTGATTCATGGCCGGTGCCACTGCCAGCTTCGCGCGTGTTGCCAGCCAAAGCGTCGAGAGCAGGTCATTTGCCAAGCCCTGCGCAAGGCGTGCCATGCAGTCGGCACTGGCGGGCGCCACCAGCACCAGATCAGCCCAGCGCGCCAGCTCGATATGACCCATGGCCGCTTCGGCCGCCGGACTCAGCAAGTCCAGATGCACGGGGTTGCCAGACAATGCCTGCAGCGTGAGTGGCGTGATGAACTCTTGCGCCGCCGGCGTCATCACCACCCGTACATCCGCCCCCGCATCCCGCAGGCGACGAACCAGCTCAGCACTCTTGTATGCCGCAATGCCGCCGGAGATGCCAAGAAGGATACGCTTGTGAGCAAGACGGGCGGTCATGAGTATTTTCCGAGGGGGATTGGGCCGTGACGGCGACCGGCCGCAACGATACCATCCGGACTTCTGATTGCGTAGCGCTGACACGGAAAAGTCAGCGCCCACTGACCGGCAAGGAGTGCCAATGCCCATCACCGACTGGCCCGAGGCTGAACGCCCCCGGGAAAAGCTTATTGCTCACGGCCCAACCGCCCTTAGCGATGCCGAGATTCTCGCCATCTTCATCAGGACAGGCCTGCGCAGCCACACAGCTCTCGACCTCGCGCGCGACTGGATTGGCGTTTTTGGCGGCCTGCGTGGTTTTCTCGACGCCAGCACGCGCGAGCTGATGGACTTGCCCGGGCTGGGGCCGGCGAAATACGCCGAGCTACAAGCCGCCCTTGAGCTGGGCCGGCGCCACCTCGCAGCGACGCTTGAGCGGACGGATGTCATGAGCAGCCCGGAAGCAACCTACCGCTTCCTGACGGCCCGGCTGCGTAATCTTCGCCACGAGGTTTTTGCCATCCTCTTTCTCGACTGCCAGCAGCACCTGATAGCCTTTGAGGAGCTGTTCCGGGGAAGCCTGGACAGCTGCGTCGTGCACCCACGGCAAGTGATAGAGCGCGCCCTGCACTTCAATGCCTCCGCGGTGATTCTGGCGCATAACCATCCTTCCGGGATGGCAGAACCCTCTGGCGCCGACCGCCACATCACGGATCGCCTTCGGCAAGCCCTTGAGCTGATTGATGTCCGTGTCCTGGATCATGTGATCATCGGCGAAGAACGTACCCCATCCTTTGCGGAGCGCGGCTGGCTTTAGACAACACATCTTGGGTTTTGTCGCCGATTCAGTAAAATGGCCGCCGCAGCCGGCACCCTCGCCGGCTGCGCACGGGCCGATAGCTCAGCTGGGAGAGCGCCGCGTTCGCAATGCGGAGGTCGAGGGTTCGATCCCCTTTCGGTCCACCATTTACTCGCCTAGCCGTTGCACGGCCAGGGCGCCTCTGGTATAAATCGCACCCCTTGAAAAGCGCCGGCTCCTTTTTTGCCCGGCGCCTGCGCCTTTTTGAAGGCGGAATGCGTCGCGGAGTCCATCATGTCCAAGGTTTGCCAGGTTACCGGAAAGCGCCCCATCGTCGGTAACAACGTGTCCCACTCGAACATCAAGACCAAGCGTCGTTTCGAGCCCAACCTGCATTACCACCGTTTCTGGATGGAAAGCGAGAAGCGCTTCGTGCGCATCCGCGTGTCCAGCAAGGGGATGCGCATCATTGACAAGCTGGGTGTGGAGGCCGTTGTGGCCACTCTGCGTGCCCAGGGCCAGAAGATCTAAGGAGCCTTACCATGCGTGACAAGATCCGCCTCGTGTCGACTGCCGGTACCGGCTACTTCTACACCACCACCAAGAACAAGCGCACCATGCCGGAAAAAATGGAGATCAAGAAGTTTGATCCCAAGATCCGTCAGCACGTGATCTTCAAGGAAGCCAAGATCAAGTAATTGATCCTGCTTTCATCAAAAGCCCGGGCATTCCCGGGCTTTTTTGTGCCCGCCAAACCAGAGGCCTCGACATTCCCGCCACCGGAGCCATGTCATGCCGGAGTTGCCTGAAGTAGAAACTACGCGCCGGGGCATCCTACCGGCAACCAAAGGCTACCGCGTGCTGTCAGTCGCGGTACACAACCCGCAACTGCGCTGGCCAGTACCAGCGGAACTCGCGCAGATGGCAGGGCAACGCATCACGAACATCCGGCGGCGTGGCAAGTACTTGCTGCTGGACACCCCTGCCGGTACCGCACTTGTCCATTTAGGCATGTCCGGCAGCCTGCGCCTGGAGCACCCTCACAGCACGTTGCGCACGCAT
The DNA here is from genome assembly GCA_030684415.1 of Moraxellaceae bacterium. GTDB lineage: Bacteria > Pseudomonadota > Gammaproteobacteria > Pseudomonadales > Moraxellaceae > UBA2031. Next base: position 4,911 of record JAUXNL010000606.1, read on the forward strand.
GATCACGTAGTGCTGCAACTGGAGTCGGGCTTTGAGCTTCGCCTGCATGACCCTCGCCGGTTTGGCTGCTTTCTCTGGATAACCACGCCACCGGACGAACACCCCCTGTTGGCGACTCTAGGCCCTGAGCCCTTAGAGGAGGACTTTGATGGCAAACATCTCTTCCTCCGCTCTCGGCAAAAAAGCGCCCCGATAAAAGCCTTCATCATGGACAGCCACGTTGTGGTCGGCGTCGGGAATATCTATGCAACCGAAGCGCTCTATCGCAGCGGCATTCACCCCTTGCGAGCTGCAGGGCGCATCAGCAGTACCCGTTACGATCGACTGGCAAGCGAGATCAAGGCCATTCTGGCCTACGCCATCGAGCGCGGCGGCACCACACTGCGCGACTTCGTGAACGGGCATGGAGAACCCGGCTATTTCCAGTTGGAGCTGGATGCCTATGGCCGGGGAGGACAGCCCTGCAATAGCTGCCATCACACATTGAAAGAGGCTCGACTGAGTGGACGCAGTACCGTCTACTGCCCGAACTGCCAGCGCTAACCCGACACATGGCGGCAGACCCGCAGCGCGGAGCATTTCACAGAACACTGGCTTGCATCGCCGCCCGAGACGGATTAGAGTCCATAAAGTCCAGAACTATCAGGCTGTTGTGACGACTTTCTCACACCAGTTATAAGATGCCGGCCCAACCGGCGGAAAGCATGCCTTCCGAGGGAAACATGATGGAATCCATTCAGCGCCGCGTGATCGCACTGTTCATGACAGTCGTTTTTGGCATGGCGTCTCTGCCCGCTGTCGCCGAAGAAGTTTTTGACGACCAGATCAACCAGCGCCCCAGTGCCATGGCAATGTTCGGTGACGCCGTATTCGCACGGCCGATCCTGCTGGCCGGCACCCTCGTCGGCACAGGCCTTTTTGTCGTCTCGCTGCCGTTTTCTGCCTTGGGCGGGAACGTCAAGGAAACCGCCGACACCCTCGTGGTCGGCATCGCCAAATCGACCTTCACTCGCTGCCTGGGCTGCACCGCGACGCAAGATGACTGGAAGAACCGTCGCATCAAGGACGAGTGAGTCCAGCGCCCATAAAAAAGCCCGCTCTAGCCAGCGGGCTTTTTTATGGGCACCTTTCCAGTCAACGAATCCGCCATCAAACGATCATATTTCTCACGCAAGGCTGCCCCTGACTCCACCCATTCCTCGTCACGCGGAATGCAATCGACGGGACACAAGGCCACACATTGCGGCTCATCAAAATGCCCTACGCACTCCGTGCAGCGGGCAGGATCAATCACATAAATTTCCGGCCCCATTGAAATGGCATGATTCGGGCATGCAGGCTCACAAACATCGCAATTGATGCACTCATCTGTAATTCTGAGTGCCACAGCCGCTTAACCAGCCGCCGCAATCTTGCGCCGAAAGGCATCTACGACGGCAGGCGAAACAAACTTGGTGACATCTCCACCCAGCACGGCTATTTCGCGCACAAGCGTGGAAGAAATATAAGAAAGATGCTCAGCCGGCGTGAGAAAAACTGTCTCAAACTCAGGCATCAGTTGGCGATTCATGTTGGCCAGTTGAAACTCGTATTCAAAGTCAGACACCGCGCGCAAGCCACGTAGCACGACATTGGCGTTCTGCTCTTTCACGAAAAAAGCGAGCAACTTGGAAAAGCCTTGTACTTCAACATTCGGCAGATGCGCAACAACGCCACGGGCCAGCTCCACACGCTCATCCAGCGAAAACAGTGGGCCCTTCTTGTGGCTGTTGGCCACGGCCACAATCACATGATCAAACATGCGCGCGGCACGTTCGATCAGGTCTTTGTGGCCATTGGTGATGGGATCAAAAGTACCGGGGTAGACAACGCGCGTGCGGCTCATGCTGAGCCTCCATCAGAACTGCGGATCGGATGGCCGCAGCATACCGGATCAAGACCCAAGGCTCCACGGCAGGCTGAGGGTCATGGTGTGATTGTCGCCACGGCGCGGCCCAGCTTTTCATCTGCCCACGGGCCGGCGGCCGCAGGCGAACCCCCAGGCAACACGGTCGTGCCGAGTCCCGGCTTGTCCAACTCGACAGACCCCTTGCCGTTGGTGACGTAAACGCCCTTGCCACTCAGCATGATCACGTCAAGACCATCGGCTGTGACACCAAAGCCACCCCAGAAGTCCGTTCCACGTACGCCAATCGTGGCGATGGGGGTCCGAATCTCATACCGATTCGGGCGGGAGGTAATAGCCCCGGTTACAGAGCGGAAGGCACCTCGAGCCAAGTCAAAGAGCGCGACGTTGGGCTGGTCGTTGTAAAGACGATATTCCCGCACCACGAAGTCAGTATTTTTGCCCACAATCACCTGCGAGCCATCTCGCAAACGCAACTCGGCAATACTGGCCGGCCCGGTCACGAAGCGGTCGCCACGACACACCTTGATGCCAACAAACGGCCTGAAGACTACATCCGAGCGCTGTACGACAACATCACCCACCACACGCACGACATCAGCAACCCGACATGGCGCCGCAACCGCAGCCAGCGGCAAAATGCAGAGCAAGACACCCCAAATGCCCGAACGAATCATCAAACTGCCCCCGCTTTTGTTGGTCTATGTGCAGAGTACGCAACATATCCACAGCCGGATGCAATTCGCCATCAGACAACTTGTGGACGCGCGGGCTTTAGCTCATCAGCCAGTGTTGTCGCCAGCTTGGCGACCAGCCCATAAACCGACAATTGCGGATTGGCACCGATACTGGTCGGGAACAAGGAGCCGTCCATCACCGACAAGCCCTCGATCAGATGATGTCGGCCCAAGCTGTTCACCACTGATCGCTTCTGGTCTTCACCCATCGCACAACCTCCCATGATGTGTGCCGACCCAAGACCCGTCCGGAATTTTTCGATAGGGAAAGCCATGATGGCTTCACGACACTCAGCCCAACTGCCGTACCAACCCGCGCCCAGCTGCTTCGGTCGCACCGCTTTCGCCCCCGCTGCAAACTGGATTTCCGCCATCGCCAGAAAGGCGCGGCGCACGGCCGCACGCAAGCTGTCACTCCAGTCATAGTCCACCGTTGGAGTGCCATCCGCACGCAAAATGATTTGCCCGCCCGGACTGTCTTCGGTAAATCCGTCACGCATGAGCGCAATCAAACCATTGGTGTGGCCAAGCGCGGCCATGTCATTTGCATGCGCAGTGCCATGACCACCAATAAGACCGGAAGCCAATACCGGATGCAGGGGGATAGCTTCAAGCTTGAAGCCCATGGGGCCGGTCACGCCATCCTTCCACTGGAAGTGATCCGAATAAACCGATTGCGGCGCACCACCCCACGGATCAACACGCTCATCAAAACGGGCAAACACCATGTTCACCGGATGCAAAAAGGTCCGGGAGCCAATTACCTTGTTGGGGTCGGGGACATCTGAGCGCAGCAGCAAACCCGGATTATTGATGCCGCCACCCGACAACACGACCTGACGTGCCTTCACCGTCAAGGTGATACCCGTCGGCGTCACCCCGTCCTCATGCATACCCATGCACTGCACGCCGGTCGCACGACCTTTGGTGAGCAGCACTTTGTCAGCACGTGCACGGGCATAGAGCCGAGCCCCACTCTTCAACGCGGCAGGAATGGTGGTCACGAGCATCGACTGCTTTGCATTCACCGCACAGCCCATTCCGCAATAACCCAGATTCCAGCAAGCGGTGACGTTGCGCGGAATCCCCTGCCAGCTCAGACCCAGCTTTTCACAACCGTCCTTGAGCACATGATTATTGGCATTCGCCGCAACCGCCCAAGGAGTAATGCCAAGCCGCTGCTCCATACGCTCGAACCACGGCGCCATCTCATCTACTCCCGCACCTTTTACGTCATGCACTGATGCCCAGTGCTGCAGGGTCTGTGGCGGCGTACGAAAGCTGGATGTCCAGTTGACGGTTGTAGAGCCGCCCACGCTTCGGCCTTGCAAAATGGTCATGCTGCCATCTTTAGTCGTACGACCCGCGCCCTCCTGATATAGATCACGGTACGCATCGCGTTCGTTCAAACGAAAATCACGACTGGAGCGAAGGGGGCCCTCCTCAATCATCACTACATCCAGCCCGGCCGCCGACAAAATTTCAGCCGCCGTGCCGCCACCAGCGCCCGTGCCGACGATCACGACATCGCACTCGATGGTGCTGCTCTTGGTCTGCTCGCCCAATGACTGCACCTTCCAACCCGATGCGACACCATCCGCAACCAGATCAGGAATGTTCTTTATCTCGATCATCACATGCCCTCAGGCTGTCACTAAAGGAGGTTGATAGCCGATAGCGACCCAAGATTCTGGCTGCATGTACCAGCTCATGCCGATCAGCTGCGAGAGGGCGAGATAGCCCCCTCGCAAAAGCTCAAACCGGCTTTTGCTCCACGCATCCAGAAAGGCTTCTATTTCCTCAGCTGAGGACTTTCCCCAATCCTGCGCAAGACCGACCACGGAATAGCGCGTCAGCGGCATCGACAGAAGATCAAACAGCTGCAAAATCTGCTTCTGGCCGGGAACAGATGTTGTGACCAGAAACGCATCAAGCGAACGGATAGTGGCCTCTATCTGCTTCGCACCAGCCGCATCAGCCGCA
>JAUXNL010000607.1 GCA_030684415.1 Moraxellaceae bacterium
CGCGGCGTCCGGCGCCGATACCGCCCGCTGAGACAGGCGGCGCGCAGGCATAGGCGACAGCCAGGCCACGCGGCGCTATAAACGGAAAAAGCGTCGTCATTTCACGACGCCTGCAACCTCTCCATAACAACAAGAGCCTGCTGCCTGCGTGGCGGCAATGTGCAAGGAACTGCCATGGCCCAAGGCCCCGCCGCCTTCCTTCCGCGACTTCGTGCCAGTGGGTATCAGCAGGCGCTGATCGTACTCACAGTCGGCATTGCGCTGTCGTTGGGGCTGTCGCTGTGGGTGGCCACACAGGTGGACCGGCAGGTGCAGGATCGCTTCGAGCGCCTGGGTCAGCGCCAGATTGAGCGCATCCAGAGCCGCATCGAGCTGTACACCTATGGACTCAAAGGTGTACGCGGCATTTTCGCCGAGCAGCCCGGCCTCATCACCGAAGCGCACTTTCGGGCCTACAGTCAGTCGCGGGACCTGCCGCGCGAGTTTCCGGGGGCGACAGCCTGGGGGTTTGCCGAGCGCCTGCCCGCCAGTGTGGGCAATATTCAGGCCCTGCTCGCCCGTCAAGGGGTAGAGCGCTACTTCCGCTTCGACGGACAGGCCGCTCCCGCCGCCGGCCAGGATGCCTGGGTCGTCCGCCTGATCGAGCCGCCCGCCGCCCGCGCCGGCCTGCTCGGCATAGACCTCGCCAGTGAGCCTGCGCGCCAGGCCACAGCGCTCGATGCCATGCAGCGTGGCCAGCCCGCACTATCGCCCCTGCTGGCACCGGATGCGCAGAGCGCTGCGCCCCACTTTCTCTTTCTGCTGCCGGTTTATGGCAGCAGCATCGCCCACCCCGGCAATGTCGCGGGCTGGGTATTTGCCCGCCTTGATGCCGAGGCCGTGTTCGCATTTCTCGGGGCCGAGGCCGGGCTTGCCGAGCATCTGGAACTGGACATCCTCGACACCACGCAAAAGGGCGAACCTCAGCCCCTGTTCAGCCTGCGCCAAGGGCAAGGCAGCCTGACCACGAACCGACACCGTTTGCGCACCGCCATGCCGCTGTCGCGCCAGCACACGCTCGATGTCGGCGGCCGGCGCTGGGCGGTGCATATCACCGGACGGCCCGCGCTGTACAGCGGCGCCGAGCGATGGCTACCGCCACTGGCACTGGCCATCGGCACGCTGATCACGCTGATAGTGGCGGGCCTGATCGGCCTTAACAGCAGCCGTCGTGGCGAAGCCGAGGACCGCGCAAGACGCACAGCGGTTTCGCTGCGCGAGCGTGAAGCACAATTGCAGTCGACCCTCACCTCACTGGATGACTGGGTGTTTGTGCTCGACGCCGAGGGCCGGGTGCTCGACTGCCATGAACCTTCGCATCACCCCGCCTGGCTGGCACGCAACGACTTCATGAACCAGCCGCTAGCGACTGTGCTGCCACCGGCCGCTCAGGCAGAGTTCGAACATGCCTTGCGCGAAATCCGCACTCACCTCTACACCACCTTCGAATTCAGCCTGCACAACCAGAACCACTCGCGGCATTTTGTCGCGCGACTTTCTGCCCGCCGACTGGAGGACGGGCAACTCGATGGCACCACTCTCGTCGCCCGTGATGTCACCCGCGAGCGCGCACAAGACCGCGATGTGCGCGCCTCGGAAGAAAAATTCCGTAGCGTGTTTGCCGAAGCCCCGCAGGCCATCGTGCTGTCACTGCAAAATCGTCATGTGGACGCCAATGCCGCCGCCTTGCGCCTGTTCGGCATTCCTAACCTGAGCGCAATGCAGCACTCGGCCATGGGCATGCTGTCGCCGCT